>JBIKHX010000368.1:0-2770 GCA_044361945.1 Polaromonas sp.
GTCGGGCGCTTTTCGGACGGTGAAGTTACTGTCGAAATTCACCAAAACGTGCGTGCCCGTGAAGTCTTTGTGGTGCAGTCCACCTGCGCCCCGACCAATGACAACCTGATGGAACTGCTGATCATGGTAGATGCGCTCAAACGTGCATCGGCCGAGCGCATTTCCGCCGTGATTCCTTATTTCGGCTATGCCCGCCAGGACCGCCGCCCACGTTCGGCCCGCGTGCCCATCACCGCCAAGGTAGTGGCCAACATGCTGCAAACCGTGGGCGTGTCGCGCGTGCTGACCATGGACTTGCATGCCGACCAGATCCAAGGTTTCTTTGACATACCGGTTGACAATATTTATGCCTCCCCCGTTTTGCTGGGCGACCTGCTTCAGAAAAATTACACCGACTTGATGGTCGTCTCTCCAGACGTGGGTGGTGTGGTGCGGGCGCGGGCGCTGGCCAAGCAACTGGGTTGCGACATGGCCATCATCGACAAACGCAGGCCAAAAGCCAATGTTTCTGAAGTCATGCACGTGATCGGCGACATAGAAGGGCGCAATTGCGTCATCATGGATGACATGATCGACACGGCCGGCACGCTGGTCAAGGCCGCCGAGGTTCTGAAGGAACGCGGGGCCAAAAAGGTTTACGCCTATTGCACACACCCGATTTTTTCGGGTCCTGCCATTGACCGCATTGCCAAAGGCGACGTACTCGACGAAGTGGTGGTGACCAACACCATCCCCCTGACTGACAACGCCTTGCGCTGCAAAAAAATCCGCCAACTCTCCGTGGCTCCGTTGATCGCAGAAACGATACAGCGAATTGCCAAGGGTGAGTCGGTGATGAGTTTGTTCTCAGAACAAGACAACCTGTTTTGATCTGAGGCAAAAAGCTGGCGGCACCTTCGGGCACCGCCTTTTTACGTCACGAGGCTAGCTGGTCGCGGCATGCCTCTTTAGGAGTATTGATATGAAATTTGTCGCTTTTGAGCGCGCCATGCAGGGCACGGGTGCGAGCCGCCGTCTCCGCATCACCGGACGCACGCCCGGTATCGTTTACGGTGGTACTGGCCAGCCTTTGCTGATCGAGCTCGATCACAACGCACTGTTCCACGCCATCAAGAAAGAATCTTTCCACGCGTCCATCCTCGACATGGAACTCGCCGGCAAGAGCCACAAAGTTTTGTTGCGTGATCTGCAGATGCATCCCTTCAAACAGCAGATCCTGCACATTGACTTCCAGCGCGTCGAAGCTACGACCCGCATGACTGTCAAAGTGCCGGTTCACTACAGCGGCGAAGAAAATTCTCCCGCCGTCAAAGCCGAAGGTTGCCTGGTCAACCACGTGTTGACTGAACTGACGATCTCCTGCTTCCCGGCAGACATTCCTGAGTTCATCGCCGTCGATCTGAGCGGTATGAAAAAAGGCTCGTCACTGCACGTCAACGACATCACCCTGCCAAAGGGCGTGAAGTTTGTCGTCAAAGGCCAGGAAAACCCTGTGCTGGCCTCCGTTTCGGTGATCGTCGAAGAAGCTCCCGCTGAGGCAGCACCTGCAGCCGATGCCAAAGATGGCAAGGATGCCAAAGACGCCAAAGCACCGGCCAAGGCGCCTGCCAAGGCACCTGCGGCCAAGAAATAAGCAGCGGACAGCGAGTCCAGCTTTTTGCCTCATCGGCCCATATCCTCACAAGAGGGTATGGGCCGTTTTCTTGAGGCCTGTAGGCGTTACAGTTCTGCAAAGACTAATGGACAAAGCGCTCACACGGAATTCATCGCTGCATGATCAAACTTTTTGTCGGCCTGGGCAACCCTGGTACTGAATACGAAGCCACCCGCCACAACGCCGGTTTCTGGTGGCTTGATGCATTGGCCCGCGAACTCAAGCTGAGCCTGGTGCTGGACAAAAGCTACCACGGCGTGGTGGCGCGCACCACCGTCAAAGGACAGACGCTGTGGCTGCTTGAGCCGCGCACATTCATGAACCTGTCAGGCAAATCCGTTGCTGCACTGGCCCGTTTTTTCAAGATCAAGCCCGAAGAAATTCTGGTGGCACATGACGAGCTCGACATCGTGCCCGGCCAGCTCAAGCTTAAATTTGGCGGCAGCCATGCCGGCCACAACGGCCTGCGCGACATTCACGCCCAGCTGGGCAGCGCCGACTATTGGCGCCTGCGCATCGGCGTGGGCCACCCGGGTGACAAAGCCGAAGTGGTCAACTGGGTGCTGCAAAAGCCCTCTCAAGAGCACCGCGCGGCCATTGAAGATGCCCTGCCCCGCAGCCTGAAGGCGCTGCCCATGTTGATAGACGGAGAAATGGAAAAAGCCACCATGCTGATTCACACGCATGCGCCGGTGCGACCCAAGCCGCCGCGCAAGCCCGAGCTCGCGCCAGATGCAGAAACGGGCCCGACCGGCGCCGCCGACAAGCTCTGAGCAAACCGGCCTCATGCCGGCTCAACCCAGTGCTAAGGCTTGGGTCCTGCGCTCGTCTCCAAAGTGGCTTGAAGGCGGAGGTATTTTTGCATCAAGGTTTCCCGGCTTTCGATGTGCTGGGGATGAATAGGAATACAGGCCACAGGGCAGACCTGCACGCACTGGGGCTCGTCAAAATGCCCGACGCATTCGGTGCACTTGTGCGGATCTATCTCGTAGATTTCTTTGCCCATGTAGATGGCCTGGTTCGGGCACTCAGGCTCGCACACGTCGCAGTTGATGCACTCGTCGGTGATCAGCAGCGCCATGTCAGCGCCCCGGCGGCGCTGCGTGAACGCCTTGT
>JBIKHX010000195.1:0-4701 GCA_044361945.1 Polaromonas sp.
ACAGAAAAATCTATGAGAAGTAGTAAACCCGGACCATACTACTTTGAACCTAATAAAAAGCACCTAGAGTTGCCCCTAAGTGCTTGATTTATATGGTTATTTTTGGTGGGAGATACAAGTTTCGAACTTGTGACCCCTGCAGTGTGAATGCAGTGCTCTACCCCTGAGCTAATCTCCCGCTGCCCTCAGGCAAGCCTCAGATTATAGGTGTTTTGCAACACCTGAATCACTTACGCGCTGAGGCTTCGCCAGATTGTTTTGCCTTTGCTGGCTTTGTCGATACCGGCCAGCAGGCTTTCATGCGCGGCGCACTCTTGGTCGTTGGCAGTGAGCAAAGGCAGCTCAATACTGCGCAGGTCTATGGCTTGGATTGGCTCGCCAGGCTCCGGCTCTGGCCCTTCGTCCATCACCAAGCTGTTTTGTCCGCGCGTGAGGTTGATGTACACATCAGCCAACAACTCGGCGTCTAACAAAGCGCCATGAAGAGTGCGCCCAGAGTTATCGACATCCAAGCGGTCGCACAAAGCGTCCAGCGAATTGCGTTTACCGGGGAATAGCTCTTTGGCCATCATCAAACTGTCGATGACTCCGGCGACGAAGTCCTTGACAGGCGCACGCCCGGTTAATGAAAGCTCTTTGTTTAAAAAACTCAGGTCAAAAGGTGCGTTGTGAATAATGAGCTCTGCGCCCTCCAGGTAGGCCATCAGTTCATCGGCGATGGCACTGAACTGTGGTTTGTCCCTGAGAAATTCGTTGCTGATGCCATGAACCTTAATCGCATCTTCATGGCTGTCGCGTCCGGGGTTCAGGTAGAAGTGAAGGTTCTTGCCCGTGAGCTTGCGGTCCACCATTTCGACGCAACCGATCTCAATGATGCGGTCGCCGCTTTCAGCAGAAAGCCCTGTGGTCTCGGTGTCTAAAACTATTTGGCGCATGATTTAAATAATACTCAGTGATTTTCCTTGGCGTGATTGATGGAGTACTTGGGGATGTCCACCGTCACATCAGACTGCCCCAGAAAAGCTTGGCAACTCAAGCGGGAGTTGGGCTCCAGACCCCAGGCGCGGTCTAGCAGGTCTTCTTCGTTTTCATCGGGGGCATTGAGCGAACTCATTCCCTCCCGCACGATGACATGGCAAGTGGTGCATGCGCAGCTCATGTCACAGGCGTGCTCAATGTTTATATGGTTGTCAAGCAGCGCCTCGCAAATGGAGGTACCGGAAGGCGCACTCACTTGGGCACCTTGCGGGCAGTATTCTGGGTGCGGCAGTATCTTGATGATGGGCATGTAATAGCTTTGTGGAATTTCGGATTCAAACCGATTCAATATTTTTGCCGGCCAAGGCTTTTTGAATGCCCCGGTTCATCCTTTGGGCGGCAAAGTTCTCAGTGCCTTTGGCCAGGGCCTGGTTGACGGCCTCAATGCCGGCGGCGTCTGCATGCTCACGCGCGTGCAATACAGCGGCCATCAACTGGTCAATCCGTGTGCGCTCCTCTGCGCTCAGCAAGTCGGCGTCCTGATGGAGTGCGCTGTGCGTTGCCAACAGCATGCGGTCGGCATCGACGCGTGCTTCGGCCAGGGCGCGGGCAGCCATGTCTTGCGTTGCAGTGGAAAAACTCTCTTGCAGCATGCGGGCAATGTCTTCGTCAGACAGGCCGTAGGAGGGTTTGACGTCAATGTGCGCTTGCACACCACTGCCCTGCTCTTTGGCGCTGACACTGAGCAGGCCGTCAGCATCCACTGTGAAGGTCACGCGGATGCGCGCCGCACCCGCAGCCATGGGCGGTATGCCGCGCAGTTCAAAGCGGGCCAGGCTGCGGCAGTCAGCCACCAGATCACGCTCACCTTGCACCACATGCAAGGCCAGCGCGGTCTGGCCGTCCTGGTACGTGGTGAAGTCCTGGGCCATGGCGGTGGGAATGGTCTGGTTGCGCGGAACGATGCGCTCGACCAAACCGCCCATGGTTTCAATGCCCAGCGAGAGTGGAATCACATCGAGCAGCAGCAAATCATCGCCCCGGTGATTGCCGGCCAACTGGTTGGCAGAAATCGCCGCCCCCAAAGCAACCACTTCATCGGGATTGAGGTTGGTCAACGGCTTCTGGCCAAAAAATTCTGCGACAGCATTCTGGATCTGCGGCATTCGCGTTGAGCCGCCCACCATCACCACGCCTTGAATGTCGTGCTTGTCTAATTTGGCGTCGCGTAAGGTCTTGCGCACTGCGGCCATGCTTTGCGCAGTCAGCGCAGCTGTAGCGGACTCAAAATCAGCCTTTGAAAGCAAAACCTGCAAACGACCTGCCGACAGATCGAGCGCAAAATCCACACTGACTTGCGTGCTCAAAGCTTCTTTGGCTGCGCGCGCAGCGCGCCGCAGTGCAGCCTTGTCGCCAGCGTTGTCCAGCGCAGAAAAACCAGCTTTGGCCAATACCCAATCAGCCAATACGCTGTCGTAGTCGTCACCGCCCAATGCAGAGTTACCACCGGTAGCAACCACTTCGAAAACGCCTTGCGTCAGCCGCAAGATAGAAACATCAAAGGTTCCGCCGCCGAGGTCATACACAGCGAAGACGCCTTCGCTGTGGTTGTCCAGGCCATAGGCGATGGCCGCGGCAGTTGGCTCATTGATCAGCCTCAGCACATTCAATCCCGCGAGTTGTGCGGCATCTTTGGTGGCCTGGCGCTGAGCTTCGTCAAAGTAAGCAGGTACCGTGATCACCGCACCAAAGACGTCGTCGTCAAAAGTGTCTTCAGCGCGAAACCTGAGTGTCGCCAGGATTTCAGCGCTGACTTCGACCGGACTTTTTTCACCTGCAACGGTTTGCAAAGCCACCATGCCGGGCTTGTCGATCAATTGGTAAGGAAGTCGCTCTGGCTGAGCAATGTCGCGCAGCCCACGCCCCATCAAGCGTTTGACGGATGAAATCGTGTTGTACGGATCTTCCAACTGGGCGGCCAGCGCCTCAAAGCCGATCTGGCGCTTGTCGGCACTGAGGTAGCGCACCACGCTGGGCAAAATCACCTGCCCTTGCGCGTCAGGCAGACATTCGGCCACACCATTGCGCACGCTGGCCACCAGCGAATGCGTGGTTCCCAGGTCAATGCCAACAGCAATGCGTCTCTGATGCGGGTCTGGCGCCTGGCCGGGTTCTGAAATCTGGAGCAATGCCATGAAATTTTAGGAGGGTAACAAAAGGTCAATGCGCGTTTCGACTTCGGCAGCAAAACGTTGAATGAACATCAGGCTGCGAACTTCGCCGGAAGCTTTGATGGGGTCTTTATCGTGGTCAAGTGTGCGCGCAATCAGTGTGAGTTGCGTTTTTTGGGCTGCATCGGTTTCATTGGCCAGCTGCTCGAGTTCGAGCAAACTGTTGGCATCTTCAAGCGATTCACGCCAAGTCATTTGTTGTATCAAAAACGCAGAGGGCATGGCGGTGTTGTTCTCAGCTTGAATCGGTGCGCCATTGAGCTCACACAGGTAGCTGGCACGCGCCAAGGGATCTTTCAATCGTTGATAAGCTTCATTGATGCGCACCGACCACTGCATGGCCAGCCGCTGAGCCGCAGCGCCTTGGGCTGCAAACTTATCAGGATGAGCTTGGCGCAGCAGCTCTTTCCAACGCGTATCAATCAACTCCCGCGACTGCTCAAACTGCACGGGCAGTTCAAACAGTTCGAAGTCATTGGATTGCAGGTTCATAACAAAGAAAGCCCGAGAAAAAGCCGCCAGCACCGGGGGTGAAGGCGGCAACCGTATGAGGGCCTGGGTAAAGACTCAAACGCGAAAGCTCTCCCCGCAGCCACAGCGGTCACGCTCGTTCGGGTTGAGGAACTTAAAGCCTTCGTTCAAGCCTTCACGCACAAAATCGAGTTGAGTGCCGTCGATGTAGGGCATGCTTTTGGGGTCTACCAGAACCTTGACGCCATTGTCTTCGAAGATCACGTCTTCAGGCGCGATCTCATCAGCGTATTCAAGTTTGTAGGCCAGGCCGGAGCAGCCGGTGGTTTTGACACCCAAACGAACACCGACACCCTTGCCGCGCTTGGTCATGTAACGCGTCACATGGCGCGCGGCTGCATCGGTCAAAGTTACGGACATCTTGGTGACTTAAAAATTAGTGGGCGTGCTTTTGCTTGTAATCGTTGACCGCTGCCTTGATGGCGTCCTCAGCCAGGATAGAGCAATGGATCTTGACGGGTGGCAGGGCCAACTCTTCAGCGATGGCGCTGTTTTTAATGCTCGCCGCCTCGTCCAGTGTCTTGCCTTTGACCCACTCGGTCACCAGCGAGCTTGAAGCGATGGCCGAACCGCAGCCGTAGGTCTTGAAGCGCGCGTCTTCGATCACACCGGTCAAAGGGTTGACCTTGATTTGCAATTTCATGACATCACCGCAAGCGGGCGCACCCACCATGCCGGTGCCAACCGAATCGTCGCCCTTTTCAAAAGAGCCGACGTTGCGGGGGTTCTCGTAGTGGTCCACCACTTTTTCGCTGTAAGCCATTGAATAAACTCCTGTACTAAATAAGGTGAGCCAACCGGACAACCGGCCGCCTTGAAGTGAGATGAATCAGTGCGCCGCCCACTGGATGGTAGACAGGTCTACGCCGTCTTTGAACATTTCCCACAGTGGAGACAACTCGCGCAATTTAGCGACGTTTTCTTTGATGGTGGCCACCGCGTAATCAATCTCTTCTTCGGT
>JBIKHX010000196.1:0-4682 GCA_044361945.1 Polaromonas sp.
GCCTATGGTCATGCGCAGGCTGCTGTGGGCAAGTTCGTCGCTGCGACCCAGAGCGCGAAGCACATAGCTGGGCTCCAGGCTGGCCGAAGTGCAGGCCGAACCACTGGACACCGCCAGGCCCTTGATACCCATGATCAAGGACTCGCCTTCAACGAAGTTGAAGCTCATGTTCAGGTTGTGGGGCACGCGCTTGACAGCGTGGCCGTTCAGAAAAACTTCCTCGACATCTTTAAGGCCTGCCAGCATGCGCTCTTGCAAGGCGCGGATGCGTTTGTTTTCTTCGTGCATTTCAGCTTTGGCAATGCGGTAGGCCTCGCCCATTCCAACGCACTGGTGCGTGGGCAGCGTGCCCGAGCGCATACCGCGCTCATGACCACCACCGTGCATCTGCGCCTCGAGGCGAATGCGCGGCTTACGGCGCACATACAAAGCACCAATGCCTTTAGGGCCGTAGGTCTTGTGCGAGGTCAGGCTCATCAAATCAACCGGCAGCGTGGCAAGGTCAATGTCCACCCGGCCCGTGGCTTGCGCCGCATCCACATGAAAAATAACACCACGTTCACGGCAAATCGTGCCAATGGCCGGGATGTCCTGGATCACGCCAATTTCATTGTTCACGTACATCACGCTGACGATGATGGTGTCAGGGCGAATGGCTGCCTTGAGCGCTTCCAGGTCAAGCAAGCCATCGGCCTGCACGTCCATGTAGGTCACTTCAAAGCCCTGACGCTCGAGTTCACGGCAGGTGTCAAGAACAGCTTTGTGCTCGGTCTTGACCGTGATCAGGTGTTTGCCTTTGGACTTGTAAAAATGCGCTGCGCCCTTGATGGCAAGGTTGTTGGACTCGGTTGCGCCGCTGGTCCAGACAATTTCTCGCGGATCCGCACCGATGAGGGCGGCGACATTGTCACGGGCTTTTTCGACAGCGGCCTCAGCCTCCCAACCCCATGCATGACTGCGCGATGCCGGGTTGCCGAAATGCTCGCGCAACCAGGGAATCATGGCGTCTACCACCCGCGGGTCGCAAGGGTTGGTGGCGCTGTAGTCCATGTAAATGGGGAAGTGGGGCGTATCCATGTTTGCTCTTCAATGTCTATGAATAAAAAATCAGGCGAAGCGTATTCGATCAGCTCTTGGAAAAAGCTTTACCCAGTGCAAAAACAGAATTGGGCCCGGTCACCCGCACAGTCTTGACAATGGGTGAGCTGAAAATAGCCTTTTTAGCTTGCGGGCTGCTTTCAACCACAAGGCCTTTGGCCAGCTGATCGTCGACAAGTTTTTGCAAAGTCACCGAGGCCAGAAAATCAACCATGCGGCTGTTCAGTGAGGCCCATAACTCGTGCGTCATGCAGCGGCCGGCTTCGCCCATGCAGTTCTCTTTGCCGCCACAGTGGGTGGCATCAATGGGCTCGTCCACCGACAAAATGATGTCGGCAACAGTGATCTGAGCGGCTTTTCTGCCCAATGAATAGCCGCCGCCAGGGCCGCGGGTGGACTCCACCAGTTCATGACGTCGCAGCTTGCCGAACAACTGTTCTAAATAAGACAAAGAAATTTGCTGCCGCTGGCTGATGGCAGCCAGCGTCACAGGACCGTTGTTCTGGCGTAAGGCCAGGTCAATCATGGCAGTGACCGCAAAGCGGCCTTTGGTTGTGAGGCGCATTTCAAGATTCCTTAAAAAATAATTGCTTTACTACCGTTTTTTCGTCAACCCTGACAACTTTTGGTGGTCCGGGTTTTGATGAATCTGCCCTCTTGAGCGGCTCAAAAGCGGTCAGCGAAAACAGTCTTTTTTGGGATTGATCTCGACTGAATTGCTCAAGTATAGAGCAAAAGCCTAGCGATTTAGTCGACCTCTCTAGGCATGGGGGTATTTAAGGGTTTACCCGAAATTTGCCGCTCATGGCGCCAATGAAATGGAGTCGGTCCCGCCCGCACCAAAAGCCCGGGCTTTGAGCTGGCTGAGCTGGTCACGCACGCGCGCCGCCTTTTCAAACTCGAGGTTTTTGGCGTGATCGATCATTTCCTTTTCCAGGCGTTTGATCTCACGGGCAACATCTTTTTCGCTCATGTCCTCGACCTGCGCTTTTTGCAGTTCCAGTTTTTGCGCCTCTTTGCCCGATTTTTCACTGTAAACACCGTCAATCAGGTCTTTGATGCGCTTGACCACGCTGCGCGGCGTGATGTTGTGGGTCACATTGAAAGCGATTTGCTTGTTGCGACGGCGCTCGGTTTCCCCCATGGCTTTTTTCATGGAGTCCGTGACGCGGTCAGCGTACAAAATAGCCCGCCCGTTGAGGTTACGGGCCGCCCGGCCGATGGTCTGGATCAGGCTGCGCTCGGCGCGTAAAAAGCCCTCTTTGTCAGCATCCAGAATAGCGACCAGACTGACTTCGGGAATGTCCAGGCCTTCACGCAGCAAGTTGATGCCCACCAGCACGTCAAAGGCGCCCAGGCGCAGGTCACGCAAGATCTCGACCCGCTCTACTGTGTCCACGTCACTGTGCAAATAGCGCACCTTCACGCCGTTGTCGGTCAGGTAATCGGTGAGCTGTTCGGCCATGCGTTTGGTCAGCGTGGTGATCAGCACGCGCTCATTTTTGTCAACCCGGATACGGATTTCCTGGAGCACATCGTCAACCTGATGGGTTGCCGGTCGCACCTCGACCTGCGGATCCACCAAGCCTGTAGGCCGCACCACCTGTTCAACCACCCGGCCGGCATGCGCAATTTCGTAAGCGGCCGGCGTGGCAGAGACAAAAATCGCCTGCCGCATCTTGGCCTCAAACTCTTCAAACTTGAGTGGCCGGTTGTCCAGCGCGCTGGGCAAGCGAAAGCCATAAGCCACCAAGGTGGTCTTACGCGCCCGGTCGCCGTTGTACATGGCGTTGAGCTGGCCGATCATGACGTGGCTTTCGTCTAGAAACATCACAGCGTCCTTGGGCAGGTAGTCGCACAGGGTCGACGGTGCCGAGCCCGGCGGTGCGCCGCTCAAATGCCGTGTGTAGTTTTCAATGCCTTTGCAGTGACCGATTTCGCTGAGCATTTCCAAATCAAAGCGGGTGCGCTGCTCGATGCGTTGCGCCTCAACCAGCTTGCCCTCACTGATGAACTGCTTGACGCGCTCAACCAACTCGAGCTTGATGGTTTCCACCGCAATCATCACCTTGTCGCGCGGGGTCACGTAATGGCTTTTCGGGTAAATCACAAAGCGCGGCACTTTTTGGCGGATGCGCCCGGTCAGCGGGTCAAACAGCTGCAGCGACTCGATCTCGTCGTCAAACAACTCCACGCGAATAGCCAACTCGGAATGCTCGGCCGGAAAGACGTCAATCACGTCGCCGCGCACGCGGAAAGTACCGCGCGCAAAGTCCTGCTCATTGCGGCTGTACTGCATGCGGATCAGGCGGGCTATCACGTCGCGCTGGCCCATCTTGTCGCCAACGCGGGCAATAAACCGCATCTGCGTGTAGTCCTCGGGGGCGCCAATACCGTAAATCGCACTGACGGTGGCCACGATGATGGTGTCGCGCCGCTCCAGCACGCTCTTGGTAGCCGACAGCCGCATCTGCTCGATGTGCTCGTTGATGGCGGAATCTTTTTCGATGAACAGGTCGCGCTGCGGCACATAGGCCTCAGGCTGGTAGTAGTCGTAGTAACTGACGAAATACTCGACTGCGTTCTTTGGAAAAAACTCCCGGAACTCGCTGTACAGCTGCGCTGCCAGCGTTTTGTTGGGCGCAAACACAATCGCCGGACGGCCCAGGCGGGCAATCACATTGGCCATGGTGAAAGTTTTGCCCGAACCGGTCACACCCAACAAGGTCTGGAACACCTCGCCATCGTTAATGCCTTCGACCAACTGCTCAATTGCCGTGGGTTGATCACCGGCCGGCTCGTAGGGCATGAACAGCTCAAAGGGCGAGCCCGGGTAACGCACAAAGCGACCCGGCAGGGCTTCGCCCTGTGCATCGGGCACGGGACTGAGCTCTTGTCTGACTTCTTGCATAGACCTCATTTCAGGCCCGCTAAAATTGCGGGTAACTCAACAGAATACGACATTACAGCCCTCGCTGTGAAAGCCGTTGGAGCACAGCCCGTCGCCAAAGCGCCCAGCCCCGGCTTTTCACTTTGCCAACCTTGCATTTATTGCCTCTTTTTGAAAGATTTCCATGTCCATGTTCACCGCCGTCGAAATGGCCCCTCGCGACCCGATCCTGGGTCTGAACGAGCAGTTCAACGCCGACACCAATCCCAACAAGGTCAACCTCGGCGTGGGTGTTTATTACGACGACAGCGGCAAACTGCCCCTGCTGCAATGCGTGCGCGCCGCTGAAAAAACCATGGCTAACGCGCCTACGGCCCGCGGTTATCTGCCGATTGACGGCATCGCCGCCTATGACGCTGCCGTCAAGAGCCTGGTCTTCGGGGCTGACAGCGAAGCCGTCAAGTCTTCCCGTGTGGCCACCATCCAGGCGATTGGCGGCACCGGCGGCCTGAAGGTCGGCGCCGACTTTCTCAAGCGCCTGAACCCGAACGCCAAGGTAATGATCAGCGACCCGAGCTGGGAAAACCACCGCGCCTTGTTCACCAACGCCGGCTTTGAGGTACAGAGCTACCCCTACTACGACGCAGCCAAGCGCGGTGTCAATTTTGAAGGCATGCTGGCCAGCATCAAGGCC
>JBIKHX010000369.1:0-2752 GCA_044361945.1 Polaromonas sp.
TTGACTTTTTCTCTAAAGACATTGATGCCCAGCGCCATGGCGGCGTCTTCGTTCTCACGTATGGCTGCCAGCTGCGCGCCAAAGCGTGAACGCTTGAGCCACACCGCCACGGCAACAGACACAACGGTCAAGGCCAAAATCACAAAGTAAAACCCGATACGTTCAGGAAACTGAAAATTGGCAGCGCTCATCTTGGCAGGTATCAACAGGCCCAGACCTCCGCCGGTAAAGCCGACCGAATTAACCAGTATGCGCAAGACCTCGGCAAACGCCAGTGTGATCAGCGCAAAGTAAGAGCCCTTGAGGCCTGCACGAAAAGACAAAAATCCGATGATGCCGCCGACCACGGCGCCGGCCAGCGCACTGGCCGGCAAGCCAAGCCAGGGGTTCATGCCAAAACGCAACTGCAAGATGGTGGAGGCATAAGCGCCGGCGCCAAAAAAGACCACGTGCCCGAACGACAACTGTCCTGCAAAACCGCCGGCAATGTTCCATGACTGCCCGATGAAGGCATAAAACAATGCCAGCACGCCAAAGTTGACCAGGAATGGTGAAGGAAAAACAAAGGGAAAAGCCACTGCGATGGCCAGCAAGGCCAGGTGCAGCGGCCAACCGATTGCGCGCGCACTGTCGTTCATCGCTTGGCTCCAAAAAGACCAGAAGGCCGGAACAGCAGGATCAAAATAAAGATCAGGGAGATACCGATCTGGCCCAGGCTTTCACCCAGGAACAATCCGCCAAAAGACTCGGTCAGCCCGACAATCAGCCCGCCAATCACTGCACCCAAAAAGCTGCCCATGCCACCCAAAACGACCACGGTAAAAGCCACTATCACAAACACATGGCCTGTGGTCGGCGAAACATAAAAAATGGGCATCAGCAAACAAGCCGCAGCGCCCAGCGTGGCCAGGCCGATGCCAAACGAAATCGCAAACACGCGCTCGACATCAATACCCACCAGGCGGGCGCCAACCCGCTCTTTGGCCACGGCACGAATCGCCCTGCCGGTGTCCGTGCGCTGGATGAAAAGGCCCAGTGCGGCGCACAGCGCCATGGCAGCGCCAAAAGAAATGATCTTGGGCAGGGACACCAGGGTGGGGCCTAACTCGACCATGGTGTCCGAGTAGGACACAGAGATGGTGCGTGTGTCGCCTTTGAAAAACATCAAGGCCAGGTTTTCAATCAGAATTGACAAGCCCAGCGTGATCAGCAGGATGTTCTCGTCCTTGCCTTGCGACAGCCGGCCGATCAACAACTTGTAAAGCAAATAGCCCAGCAGGTACATGGCCGGCACCATGATGAGCAATGACATGTACGGATCAATACCCAGCTTCATGAGCAGGTAGTAAACGCCGAACATGGCCAGCATCAGCAAACTGCCATGCGCAAAATTGATGATGTGCAAGACGCCGTAGATCAGCGTCAGGCCAGAGGCTACGAGCGTGTAAATACCACCGATCAAAAGGCCGTTGATCGCGGCAGAGCCGAGGATCGTCAAGTCCAAATCTATTCCCCTGGGTTGAAAAGCCTGCAAGCACCCGGCCTGCCTTTCAGGCGGGCTGGGTGTTCAGACTGGCTAGACTGAAAAAATAGCAGCCAGATCAGCTGATCTTGGGACGTGGAAATACGGCCTTGGTCGATGCGAACTGGTTAGGCCAGACCACTTCAATGTCCGTGGCCGAGGCTTGCAGCAGAGCAGCTCGGCCACCGGTATTTTGACCGTTGACGAACTTGGTCTCGCCGTAAGGCATAAAGTGGTTGGACCAGCTGCTGCTCTCCAGTGCGGCAATGGCTTTTTCTTTGTCGGCAGTCCGGGCACGCTCGAGCGCGTCGGCATAGACCATCACCGAGTTCCAGCCGCAGTACACCTCAAAGGTGAACAGATTGCCGGTGGCCTCGACCATTTTCTTTATCTCCATCGCCTTGGGATTGCGTGGGCTGAACCAGTGGTTGAAGTCCATCATGTGCTGCGCCACTTGAGGCTGCTCTTTCACAAGCTTGTAGTTGAAGCCGCCGCCAAGCACGCTGAACATGGCTGCAACGTCCACTTTTTGCTGATGCATGGTGCGCGCCAGCAGCACGTATTCGTTCTGGTAGTTGCTCATGATCACCAGATCAGGCTTGAGGCTCTTGATGCGCAAGGCCACGTTGGAGAAGTCACGCGTGGGGTTGGCATGCTTGATGATCTCAGCCACCTGGATATTGATCGAAGGCAGCTTACCGGCCAGCAACTTGGCGGTGCCCGTGCCGAACTCGGACTCTTCATGCACCAGCACGGCCGTCTTGGCAATGCCGCCGGCAGCTTTGTTGACTTCACCCAGTGCAACGATGGCGTCTTCAGTGCACTTGCCAAAACCGGGTGCCAGGCGGAAAACGTTTTTCAGGCCACGGCTGACGATCAGGTCGGACACGCCAACGTCGATCAGGAAAGGCGTGTTGTATTTAGCAGCTGCTTGCGTAGCGGCCAGGGCAATGGCGCTGGCAAAGCAGCCTACATAAGCCGATACACCGTCTTGCTGAAGACGCTCGACTTCGGCCACGCCGATTTCAGGACGGGACTGCGAGTCGGCCAGCGCCGCTTCGAGCTTGGCGCCGCCCATGGACTTGATACCACCGGCTGCATTGATGGCATCAATGGCCATCTGGCATCCGAGACGTCCTTGGCCGCCGTTGTACGCAAGACCGCCGCTGACGGGATGCACCAAACCGATTTTGATCGGCTTGGGCTGGGCCAATAACAGACCGGGCGCGC
>JBIKHX010000371.1:0-2739 GCA_044361945.1 Polaromonas sp.
GCTGCACGCGGCCGGGTGTGACGACGGTGAAATTCTGGAGGTCAATCAGGTGTGTGCATACTTCAATTATTCAAACCGCCTCCTCAATGGTCTGGGTGTGACGACTGAGGGCGACGTGATTGGTTACTACACAGAAACCGAGGGGGCAGCATGAGCACCACTTACGCCACGGCCAAGCAGGTTGCCGTCAGCAGCATCCCTGTGATTGACATTGCGCCGCTTCAAAGCAATACGCACGCCGACCTGGCAAGCGTGGGCGCGCAAATGCGCGATGCGGTGGAAGACATCGGGTTTTTCTACGTTAAAAATCACAGCGTTGACCTGACACTGATCGAGCGCGTCAACGCGCTGGCACACCAGTTTTTTGCCCAGCCGCTGGTCAGCAAGCTGCAGGTCGAGCCACAAGGCCGTCACCGGGGCTATTTAAAAATCGGTGAAGCAAAAATGTCCGCTAAAGCCAAAACTGACTTGAAAGAAAGTTTTATCTGGGGTATTGATGTCCCCGAGGACGATGCCGACTACCTGGCAGGCAACCCCATGATCGGCCCCAACCGTTGGCCTGCCTTCATGCCCGAGCTGCGCCCTGCACTCAACGCCTACATGGATGCCTGCCATGTTTGTGCCCAACGTATTTTGCGCGCGCTGGCTGTCAGTTTGAACGCCGACGAAGACACCTTTGTGCGCCGCTTTACCAAGCCCATTTCACGCGGCGCGCTGGTGTACTACCCACCGCAGCCGCCTGGCGCTGGCGAGCAGCAATTTGGCGTGGCACCGCACACCGACTACGGCGTGATCACCTTGCTGCACCAGGACATGGTGGGCGGCCTGCAGGTTTTCAGCCGCCAGCGTGAATGGGTCACCGCGCACCCGATTGCTGGCACGCTGGTCATCAACTCGGGTGACTTGCTGGGCCGTTGGTCGAATGATCATTTCAGGTCGAACAGCCATCGCGTGGTCAATTCATCAGGCCGCGAGCGGCTGTCCATTGCGATGTTTGTCGACCCCGACTTTGACACACCCATCGTGCCGGTTACCGCGCCGGGCGAGGCGGCCCATTACCCCGAAGTCAGTTGCGGCGACTACATTGCCGCGCGCTTTGACAAGTCCTTTGCCTATCGGCAAAAAGGCGACCTGAATTTACCTGGCTAGCGTCCCACCACCGACCAGCCAGCTTGCTGGTTCGCCTGCAGTCAGTGACTGACGACGTGCTTGAAGGGGTATGTGAGTTATCAGGGTGATCGCGGTTTATTTTGGGTAGCGGTACACCGCACAAAACTTGGTACCGTCTGGGTCGCGCAGATACGCGAGGTACATCTTGCCTGACGGACCTTCTCGCACGCCCGGCGGGTCTTCGCAAGTTATGCCCCCGTTGGCAACACCCGCTGCATGAAAGGCGTCCACCTCTGCCTGCGACTGCATTGTCAGGCCAATCGTGCCGCCATTGGCATGGGTGGCAGGTTGCCCGTTGATAGGCGTGATGATGCCCAGCGTGCCAGTAGCACTGCGGTAGTAATAGCGGCTTTTGCCAGCGACGCCCGGGCCAACCCCCATTACCGCAAACACAGCGTCATAAAATCGCTTGGAAGCCTCCAGGTCATTGACGCCGACCATGATGTGACTGAACATTTTTTGTCTCCGTTGAAGCCCTATAACGGGCCGCTTAAGTGTTGATTTCCATCCAAGGGGTCAATTCTGGGTTGAATTCAACAAGAATCGACGGCCGCCCTTCAAAATCACCCCTTTAAATCACCAGTGATCTACCCGGCCTCTTGAAAGCTGGCAAAACGCCCTTATGATTAGCACTCGATGGAGTTGAGTGCTAGCAAGCCCGGATTGACCTGGATCAGATTGGCGATGAGCCCAACCCTCAAAAATGTTAGCGAGCACCAACTACTCGCGTGAGTCAGCCGGTGCTTTTTAATGTCCATAACTGTGTTTCAAAACAAGGAGCTCCCATGAAACTTCGTCCCCTGCACGACCGCGTGATTGTCAAACGCGTCGAAAACGAAACCAAAACCGCTTCGGGCATCGTCATCCCTGACAGCGCTGCTGAAAAGCCAGATCAAGGTGAAGTCCTGGCCGTCGGCCCCGGCAAGAAAAACGATAAGGGCGAACTCAGCCCGGTCGGCGTCAAAGTGGGCGATCGCGTCCTGTTTGGCAAGTACAGCGGCCAGACCGTCAAGGTCGATGGCGACGAGCTGCTGGTCATGAAAGAGGAAGACCTCTTTGCCGTTGTCGAAAAGTAAATAACTTGCGGGACGGACCTGCGGAACGCGAAGCGCCCGCAGCTCGGTCCTCAACTGATCAATATCTGATCGCCCCCTTTTTAACTGAACTGAATCTGGAGAATTAAACATGGCAGCAAAAGACGTCATTTTCGGCGGCGAAGCCCGCGCACGCATGGTCGAGGGTGTCAACATCCTGGCCAACGCAGTCAAAGTCACCCTGGGCCCTAAAGGCCGTAACGTGGTGCTGGAGCGCTCATTCGGCGCCCCTACCGTGACCAAAGACGGCGTGTCCGTCGCTAAAGAAATTGAACTCAAAGACAAGCTGCAAAACATGGGCGCGCAGATGGTCAAGGAAGTCGCTTCCAAGACATCTGACATCGCTGGCGACGGCACCACCACAGCGACTGTGCTGGCTCAAGCCATCGTGCACGAAGGCATGAAGTACGTTGCTGCCGGCATGAACCCCATGGACTTGAAGCGCGGCATCGACAAGGCTGTTTCGGCCCTGGTC
>JBIKHX010000047.1:0-9287 GCA_044361945.1 Polaromonas sp.
CAAGCATAAGCGCATGCTGTGGGCTTTGTTGGCAGTGGCCGGCATTGCGCTGCTTGCCCTGCAGCTTGCATTTGCCTGAAAGGCGAATCAGCTGAGCTTCGGCTTGAAAGGGTTGCGCCGCTCCAGCGCTTGCATGTAGCCGGCGATACCTTCTTCTTCACGCGACAAAAAGCGCTCTACGGCATCGGCAAAAGAGGGGTGCGCCAGCCAGTGGGCGCTGGTGGTCATGACGGGTAACAGGGCCCTGGCCATTTTGTGTTCGCCCTGAGCGCCGCCCTCAAAGCTGTCAAAACCATTCGCGATACACCATTGCAAGGGCTGGTAATAGCAGGCCTCAAAGTGCAGGCAATCGACCCGCTCTAATGCACCCCAGTAACGCCCGTAAGCGGTTTTTTGAGCGTTTTGATCCCCTGTGCTCAGTGCAATGAGGCTGCAGGCCATGGGCTTAGCCTCGCGTTCAGCCACAAACATCAGCCAGTTTTCCGGCATCTGATTGGCCATCAGCTCAAAGAAGTTGCGGCTGAGGTAGGGCGCGTTGCCATGCTCGAGGTAAGTGCGCTCGTAGCAACGGTAAAAAAAATCCCAATCCGCCGGGCTGATGTCTGCAGCGCGTTTTGTGCGGAAAATCACACCCGCCTCAGTTACCTTGCGCCGCTCCTGGCGGATTTTTTTCCGCTTTTCCTGATTCAGCGAGCTCAAAAAATCCTCAAAATCTTTGAATTGAGTGTGCGGGGGGGGCAGCTCAGTACGCGCAGCGACAAGCGTAGGGGCCACAGTCTGCAGCGACGGGCCGCCCCTAGCCAAGACAGCCCCCTTGGGGGGCAGCGCAGTACGCGCAGCGACAAGCGTGGGGGCCACATTCTTCCAATGGAATTGAACGGTATGTCGCAGCATCAGGCCTGCTTCAGCGCAGGCGGCAATATCGGCGTCGTTGCCGAACAACAAATGCAGCGATGACAGCTTCTCGCTTTCGCACCATGCCATCAGTGCCTTGACCAGCAGCACCCGAGCGGTGGCGTCTTCGGCCAGCAGCCGCGGGCCTGGCACCGGTGTGAAGGGTGTCGCTACCAAAGCCTTGGGGTAATAGGCCAGGCCATGCTGCTGGTAGGCGTTGGCCCAGGCCCAGTCAAAAACGTATTCACCGTAAGAGTGCGACTTCAGGTAAAGAGCACACGCGGCCACCAGCCGGGTACCGTCGTAAAGTGCCATAAAACGTGGCGTCCAGCCGGTGTCCGGAACGGCGCTGCCACTGGCTTGCATGGCCGCCAGATACTCATGGCGCATGAAAGGATTGAGTGCCCCGGCAGGGTCTTGTCGTGCCAGCAATTCGTTCCATTGAAGGCCATCCATTGCTTGTGGGCTGTCCAGCACCCGAATGACATAATCGTCTGGCTTGTTTTTCAATGTCGATTTCCCGTTTATTGCCTGAATGATGGATTGTCTTTTGTCTGAGTCCCGCTCACCGAACAGTTGCCCATGCTACTGAAAATTTGTGTTGCCCAGCTGAACTACTGTGTCGGCGACATGGCTGGCAATGCCCGAAAGATCATTGCCGCCGCGCGCAAGGCTTATGCCGACGGTGCCCGGCTGGTGCTCACGCCCGAGTTGGCGATTTGCGGTTATGCCGCTGAAGATCTTTATTTAAGGCCGGCTTTTGTCCAGGCGTGTGAGGATGCCGTCGACCTTGTTGCCAGCGAGTTGGCCGACTTGAGTGACTTGAGCGTGGTGATTGGATGCCCAGCCCCGGTGGATGGCGGCACCGGCCTGCGTACGCACAGCGTCTCCGTGCCGCGGCTTTATAACGCGGCTTATGTGCTGCAAAACGGCCTGCGCGTGCACACCTACGCCAAGCAGGAGCTTCCCAATTACCAGGTCTTTGACGAGCGGCGTTATTTCACGCCGGGGCAGGGCGCTTGCGTTTTTCATGTGGGTCAGGGCAAGGAACGCGTGGCCCTTGGTTTGTTGATTTGCGAGGATGCCTGGTTTGAAGCGCCGGCCCGGCAGGCTAGAGCCGCGGGCGCCGAATTGCTGGTGGTGATCAATGCCTCGCCATTTCACCTGGGCAAGGGCGATGAACGCGAGGCCATGATGCAAAGTCGCTCCAAGTCCTGCGGTTTGCCGCTGGTCTTTGCGCATCTGGTCGGCGGACAGGATGAAGTGGTTTTTGAGGGGCGTTCGTTCGCCGTTCAGGCTGATGGTGCTCTGGCTGGACGCGCGCTCAGTTTTAAAGAGTCACTCTTTGCAGTGGACGTTTTGCGCAATCCAGGCGCTGGTCTGTATCTGGCTGCTGCTTGCGCGCCAAGCCGAAGTTTGGAAGCCGATCTGTGGGACGCGCTGGTGCTGGGCGTGCGCGACTACTTGGGGAAAAACAGTTTCCCGGGGGCAATTTTGGGCTTGTCTGGCGGTATTGACTCGGCCTTGGTGCTGGCTGTTGCGGTCGATGCGCTGGGTGCAGACAAGGTTCGCGCAGTGATGATGCCGTCTGCCTACACGGCCGATATGTCATGGCTTGATGCCCGCGAGATGGCTGCGCGCATGAATGTCCGCTATGACGAGATCTCGATAGAGCCTCAGGTTGAAGCGTTCAAGGCATCGCTGGCCGGTGAGTTCAGGGGGCTGGCAGAAAACACAGCCGAAGAAAATATTCAGGCCCGTATCCGTGGGGTGTTTCTGATGGCACTGTCCAACAAGTTTGGCTCCATCGTGCTGACCACCGGCAACAAAAGCGAGATGGCCACGGGCTATTGCACGCTTTACGGTGACATGGCCGGTGGCTTTGCCGTCATCAAGGATTTGCTCAAGACAACGGTGTTCAAGTTGGCACGCTGGCGCAATGAAAATGACCCCTATGGCACGTGTTCTAACCCGATACCAGAGCGCATCATCACGCGAGCGCCTAGCGCCGAGTTGCGCGCCGATCAAACCGACCAGGATAGTTTGCCCCCCTACGAGGTGCTGGACGCTATTTTGCAGCGCTACATGGAAAATGATGAGAGCATTGAATCCTTGGTAGCAGCCGGCTTTGACGCGACAGTGGTCGAGCGCATCACGCGGCTGATCAAACTCAATGAATACAAACGCCGGCAATCGCCCATTGGCATCCGGGTTAGTCACCGCAGTTTCGGCAAAGATTGGCGCTATCCTGTGACCAGTCAATTTCGGGCGTAAGCTGCGCATTTGAATGCCTTTGCCAGCCCTGATATTTTTTATTAAATCAACCTACGGAGCAGAGCTGTGAAACAAATTACCGCCGTGATAAAGCCATTCAAACTTGAAGAAGTCCGCGAGGCACTCGGAGAGTGTGGCGTGACCGGTCTGACCGTGACAGAAGTCAAGGGCTTTGGTCGCCAGAAGGGGCATACCGAGCTTTACCGAGGTGCGGAGTACGTGGTTGACTTTTTGCCGAAGGTCAAAGTCGAAGTGGTGGTAAAGACTGAGGATGTAGACCGCTGCGTCGATGCCATCGTGCGCGCAGCGCGTACCGGCAAGATCGGTGACGGTAAAATTTTTATCACCGCCGTTGAGCGCGTGGTGCGCATACGTACCGGGGAAGAGGACGAGTCGGCTGTTTAAATCTGATCAAGCTTGAGCTTGCCGGGCGCCAAGCCTGCCTCGGTCACCAGTGACTTCAACAGCGACTCTGCGTGTGTGCCACTGCTGATCAGTTGCATTTGTCCCGTGTTCATAAAGCCCTGCTGCACCGCGGTCGATAAAAAAGCCAGCAGCTTGTCGTAGTAGCCGTTGAGGTTGAGCAGGCCAACCGGTTTGTCGTGATAGCCGAGTTGCCGCCAGGTCCAGGCTTCAAAAAATTCTTCAAATGTGCCTATGCCTCCGGGCAATGCCAAAAAAGCATCGGCACGCTCGGCCATCAAGCGTTTGCGCTCGTGCATGTTCTCCACCACATGGAGTTCGCTGCAACCCGAGTGTGCCCATTCTTTTTCGACCAGTGCCTCGGGGATCACCCCAATGACACGGCCGCCGGCTTGCAAGCAGGCATCTGCCATCATGCCCATCAGCCCGTTGTGCCCACCGCCGTAAACCAGTTGACCCTTGTTTTGCGCAATCCACAGACCCACTTGGCGGGCTGCATCGGCAAAGGCAGGCTCGGCGCCAGGCCTTGAGCCGCAATACACGCAAATCGAAAATGCAGGACTCATGCAAATCTATAAAAAGCGGCGGCGGACCAAATTCCGATGCTCAGGGTCAGGCTGAGTAAGACGGCGGCACTGCCAATGTCCTTGGCACGCTTGGACAGATCGTGCCACTCCGGGCCGATGCGGTCGATGGCGCTTTCGACGGCGGTGTTGAGCAACTCGACAACCATAACCGCCACAACGCTGGCGATCAGTATGGCGATTTCAACCCAACCTTGACCCAGCCAAAATGCGGCGGGTACCAAAATAATGGCCGCCATAGCCTCTTGCCGGAAGGCAGTTTCACCCCATCCTGCCCGCAAACCGGCGAGCGAGAATATGGCGGCATGCCACATGCGTGACAGCCCTCTGCGCTGCTTTTGCGGGTTCACGGGCTTGGTGCTCATCGGTGCTCAGACAGGCTTGACGGGTACTTGATGAAAGCTGACCAGGCGCGTGCCCGCCAGAGCGTCATGCAAAAACTGCCGCCGGGGGTGTAGACGTGAAAGCAGGGCCCAAAAAAGGATCCAGCCCGCAGCGATGAACAGCGAATTGCGAACTTCGATGTTGAAAATCCAACTGGCAGCCAGTGGCGGCAGAAACCACAACCAGCTCAGGATGTAACGCCACAAAGCGCGCTGCTGGCTCAGGGCGCAGCCTTTCAGATCGGTCACGCGTATGTGCCAGGTTTTCATGGCCAGGGTTTGACCATGTGACCAGAACCAAACGAAGTAAATACCGAACACCACAAACAAAAAAAACTGCTGCGCGTGGCGGTTGTCCATGGCATGACGCGTCTGTGTCAGGGTGCTGAACAGGTAGTCAGCAATGAACATCACACCAAAAATCAGCATGCCCTCATAGAGCCAGCAGGCCATACGCCTAAGCAAAGATGGGGTTTGAGTCTCGTCAATCATGGCTTGTAGTCACTGGCACCGGTTTGAGGCCTGGCGCAAAGCCGAAGCTGGAAGCCGCTTATTCGGCCTGCAAGACTGGCTGACCGAGGGAGGCGGGAGGCTGACTTATTTTAAGCTTATTGGCCGCTGTTTCAGTGGGGGCTATTGTGGCGAGCTTTTTTTCAGGGACAGGCCGCGCCGGCAGGGCCGCCCCGACGGGCGGGCGAACACCGCTTTCAGCAAGTTTGCGCTTTTCTTCGTTGCTCAGAGACTGGTAGGCTTGCCATTTAGCTTGCTTTTCTTGGGGGCTCAGTTGTTTGGACAACTCGTTGGTGCTGGCAAAGTTTAGTCTGGCTTCGGCCCGTGCGCGAGGGCTGAGGGCTGCCCATTCGGACATACGGCTGTGCATTTTGGCTTTGTCTTCTGGGCTCAAAGACGGGTAATTGAGGGAGATTTCGAGCCATTTGCGTTTTTGGCCATTGCTCAGGCTTGCCCAGCTTTTAGCCAGAGGCTGCAATGCCTGCTGCTGGGCAGGCGTGAGCAAGGCCCAGTCCTGTTTGCTTGGTGTGGCAGTTGCTGGTTTGTTAGGGATGGGTTTTGCAGCTGGAGCAGCTGTGTTACCAGGCTGCGCCAGGGCCGGCAAAGCAGGTGCTGCGAGCACGCTGACAAGTGCGAACACAGTGATGCGCCAAACACCCGTGAGTATCAGCTGACGGCCCGGAATGAGGGACATTGGTACGGGTCGGGTTAAAGATCGGTTTTAAGGAACTGCAGGAAGCCAGGATCTGAAAAAGCGGCCGGCGGCAGGTCGTCGGTGAGCAAGGCGACATCAACTTCGGCCAATTCCCGGGCGCGATCATCGTTTTGCATTGAATTGATGAAAAGTAAGCCCGCCACCAGCACCACCAGCGGCAAAACAGAGCCAATTCGACCCAGCCAGCCCAGGCCATCGTCACCGCCCCAAGTCAGAGCATTGCCGTCGGCTGCTGATGCGTAGGCAAATCCTTGCTTGGCCAGTTTGCGCTTTGACAAGGCCTGAAAACGCGAGACCCGCAAGCGCTCCGAAACATGATGCGGCAGCTCATTGGCGCTCAGTGTGAGGTACGAGGCAAGCTTTTGACCCTGGCGGTCTTGCAAAATGTCTGTACGATGGCGTATCGAATTGGTCATAGTTTGATTCCTTTGGCGCCCAAGGATTTGCTCAGAGCGTGCACCGCTCTGGAGCAGTGAGTTTTAACACTTCCTTCTGAACAGCCCATGGCAGCAGCTGTTTCCGCGACGTCCATCTCTTCCCAGTAACGCATTAGGAAGGCTTCTCGTTGACGTCCGGGCAAGGCCTCAATGTGTAATTCGATCTCATGCATGATCTGTGCCCGTTCAGTGGCATCTTGCGCGCTTTCTGTGCCTTCTGAGTCAACCAGGCTTTCTAAAGTGCTCAAAAAGTCAAATTCGCCCTCTTCGCCAGACGATTCAAAGTCATTGATGTTAGTAAAAAGAGCGTTGCGTGTTTTGCGGCGGCGAAACCAGTCGAGCGTGGCGTTAGACAAAATGCGCTGAAACAGCATGGGCAGTTCGCCCACAGGCTTGTCGCCGTAATGTTGAGCCAGCTTCATCATGCTGTCTTGAACGATGTCGAGCGCCGCGTCTTCGTCCCTGACGTGGTACATGCTGCGTTTGAAAGCACGTCTTTCAACACTTTTTAGGAAGTCGGAGAGTTCTTGTTCAGTGGCCAAAGGTGATGAATTCCGGTTGTCCCAATGTTGGTCTTGTCTTTGGCAGATGAACGGCTGAATCGCGTCATTTGGTGTTGAGAAATTATGGCACTTGCTCTCCATTTGACTCAGAGATGCCTAAACTTTAGTCAACAAGTGTCCTAACAATGTCATAATAGCCCCTGCAATTTAAAAGGCAAACGGGTCATGACTCGGCGGAATATGAATCTGCTTATGGTTTTGGCCTCAAGTCTCAACGCTGTTTCATAAGAACGGGCGAAGAGGCACCCAAGTTATTTCGTTAGAGAAATTCACAAAGGTTCATCATGGAAATCACCAAAGCGGAACTCGCATCCGCTGCTGCCGTTTCGCAGCCATCCGAAGACAAAAATCCCGATTTGATGGGCGCCGAAATTCTGGTGCGTTGCCTTCAACTCGAAAACGTACAGCACGTCTGGGGCTACCCCGGCGGCGCAGTCTTGTACATCTACGACGCACTCTACAAGCAAGACACCATTCAGCATGTGCTGGTGCGCCATGAGCAGGCCGCAGTTCACGCCGCTGACGGCTATGCGCGCGCCACCGGTGAAGTCGGCGTGGCCCTGGTGACCTCTGGCCCTGGCGTGACCAATGCCGTGACCGGCATCGCGACGGCCTACATGGACAGCATCCCGATGGTGATCATCACCGGTCAGGTGCCTACGCATGCGATTGGTCTTGACGCTTTCCAGGAATGCGACACCGTGGGCATCACTCGCCCCATCGTCAAGCACAACTTCCTGGTTAAGGATGTTCGCGACCTGGCTTCTACGATGAAGAAAGCCTTTCATATCGCCCGCACCGGACGCCCCGGTCCGGTGGTGGTGGATATTCCCAAAGACGTTTCCTTCAAAAAATGCGCTTTTCATTACCCCGAAACCGTGGAAATGCGCAGCTACAACCCGGTTCGCAAAGGCCATAGTGGCCAAATCCGCAAAGCCCTGCAGTTGTTAATGGCGGCCAAGCGGCCCTACATTTACACCGGTGGCGGGGTATTGCTGAGCAATTCCTCGCAAGAGTTGCGCACCTTGGTGGACATGCTGGGCTATCCCTGCACCAACACGCTGATGGGCTTGGGCGCTTACCCGGCCAGTGACCCGAAGTTCCTGGGCATGCTGGGCATGCATGGCACGGTGGAGGCTAACAATGCCATGCAAAACTGCGATGTGTTATTGGCTGTGGGGGCCCGTTTTGACGACCGCGTGATCGGCAATCCCAAGCACTTTGCGCAAAATGAACGCAAGATCATTCACATCGACATCGATCCTTCGAGCATTTCCAAGCGGGTGAAAGTGGATGTGCCCATCGTCGGCGACGTCAAGGATGTTTTGACCGAAATGATCGGCATGATCAAAGAGTCCGGTCTCAAGCCGGATGCCCAAGCCCTGGGCGGCTGGTGGGACACCATCGAGGCATGGCGCAAGCGCGACTGCATGAAATACAGCATGGGCGACGGTAGCGTCATCAAGCCGCAGCATGTGATCGAGACCTTGTCCAACATGACGCGGGATGCAGACGCCTACATCACCTCTGACGTGGGGCAGCATCAGATGTGGGCTGCTCAGTACTACAAGTTCAACGAGCCGCGCCGCTGGATTAACTCGGGCGGCTTGGGCACGATGGGAGTGGGTATTCCCTATGCCATGGGCATCAAACTGGCCAAGCCCGACAGCGAAGTGTTTTGCGTCACGGGTGAAGGCTCGGTGCAGATGTGCATCCAGGAGCTTTCCACCTGCCTGCAATACAACACGCCCATCAAAATTGTGGCGCTGAATAACCGTTATTTGGGCATGGTGCGCCAGTGGCAGGAAGTCGAGTACGCCGGGCGTTACAGCAGCAGTTACATGGACGCACTACCTGACTTTGTGAAACTCGCTGAAGCCTACGGCCACGTCGGCATGCTGATCGAGCGGCCAGAAGATGTCGAGCCCGCCTTGCGTGAGGCGCGCAGGCTCAAGGACCGCACGGTTTTCATGGACTTCCGCACCGACCCGACTGAAAACGTCTTCCCGATGGTTCAGGCCGGCAAGGGCATCACTGAAATGCTGCTGGGGAGCGAAGACCTTTAAGCCGCAAGGCTGATCCGGACAAGGCGGGGCCTGGCCCCGCGCCTGTTCATCGCCGGGTCTTGTTTTTGGCGGCTTGTGCCGCCCGGCCTGACCTGACTTTTTAGACGAATCTATTGCCTGCCAAGCTTGCGCATTACCGTGCGCAGGGGAGGGCAGCGAAAAGAGGAATCCTTTTACATGAAACACATCATTGCTGTCCTGCTCGAAAACGAACCCGGTGCCTTGTCGCGCGTGGTCGGACTTTTTTCTGCCCGTGGTTACAACATCGAGAGCCTGACCGTGGCACCGACAGAAGACCCGAGTCTTTCGCGCATGACGATTCAGACCACCGGCTCGGACGATGTCATCGAGCAAATCACCAAACACCTGAATCGCCTCATTGAAGTCGTCAAGGTCGTGGACCTGACCGAAGGGGCGTACACCGAGCGCGAGCTGATG
>JBIKHX010000373.1:0-2737 GCA_044361945.1 Polaromonas sp.
GACAAACTCGCCGTCTTCAATGCGCAGGTCAATGCCGTGCAGGATGGTGGTGCTGTCAAAGCGTTTGACGACACGCGAGAGCTCAAGGTGGGCCACGCTTTATTCCTCTGAAATGGGTTTACTTGACACCCGCACTGGCAATGCCGGTGGTGATGTACTTTTGCAGAAAGGCAAAGACCAGGGTGATCGGGATCAGGGTGATCACCGTCATGGCCAGCAGGTAGTTCCACTGGGTGTTGAGTTCACCCTGGAAAGAATTGAGCGCCAGTTGCAGCGTGAAAAACTCCGAGCGCGACAGCACGATCAGCGGCAGTAAAAAATCATTCCAGCGCCACATCACCGAAAAAATAGCCAGCACCGCCAGCGCCGGGGCTGACAGCGGCAGCACGATCTTCCAGTAAATGCGCCACTCGCTGGCGTTGTCCATGCGAGCGGCTTCGAGCAATTCATCGGGAATGGTCAGCATGTACTGGCGCAGCAAAAAGACACCGGTGGGTGTGGCAATCGCCGGCAAAATGACGCCCCACAAACTGTTGAGCAATCCTACGCTGTTGATCACCAGAAACACCGGTACCAGCACGATGGTGGGCGGAATCATCAAGGTGGCGATGATCAACACAAACACCGTTTTTTGCCCCTGAAACTTGTACTTGGACAGCGCAAAAGCCGCCATGGAGTTGATCAGCAGGGTCAGCAGCGTGGCCACGACGGTGATGAAGACGCTGTTCCACAGGTACAGGCCAAAGCTGAATTTACCAAATAGCTCGGTGTAGTTGCCAAAAGCAAACTTCAGTTCATTGACCGGCTTGCGGTCCTTGATGTTGACCTGGATGGGTGTATCCGGCCGGGCCGGGTCGACCATGGTCGCCATGATGCCGATGCGGCGCACCTGCGCCATGGGCCGCAGCTGGCCCTGGTCGTCGCGCGTCATGAAGAGCGGCAGGGGCTTGTCAAAGCCGGTCACCTGCACTGTTTTCTGGCTGTAGGGCAAGAAGGTCGGCGGGAACTGGCTGAGCGCGCTTTCGGTTTTGAACGAGGACATCACCAGCCACACGATGGGCGCGAACATGACAAACAGGCCCACCGACAGGTACAGGTAGCTGAGCCAGTCGGTCCAGTCAAAACGTTGGTAGCCGCGGCTGCGGGTCAGGAACTTCAGCATGGTGAACCTTTAGCGCGCTTTCTGACCGGCCTGCTCGGCACGCGTCAAGCGCAGTTGCGCAAAGGTCAAGAGCATCAGCCCCAGCGCCAGCACCAGCGAAGCCGCCGCCGCCAGGCCATAGAGGTGTATCTGCTCGGCAAATCCGGTCTGGTAGATGAACTGCACAATGAAGGTGGTGGCCGAGCCCGGCCCGCCACCGGTGAGCACGAACACCTCGTCAAAAATTTGCACCGCGCGGATCATGGCCAGCACCAGTACCACGATCAGGTTGGGCATCAAAAGGGGCAAGGTGATACGGCGCAGCACGCGCCAGGGCGAGGCAGCGTCCATCTCGGCGGCCTCGTACATGTCTTTGGGAATGGCCTGCAAGCCGGCCAGCAAAATCAGGGTGTAAAAACCCATGTGCGCCCAGATCGAGACAAAGATGGTCCAGAAAAAAGCCCAGCCGGCGTCGGTCAGCCAGTCCACGGGCGCGGCCCCGGCGCCCACCAGCACGGCGTTGAAAACGCCCTGGTTTTGCAGCAGCCATTTCCATATCAGCGCCACCACCACCGGCGACAGCAGCACCGGGTAAAAGAACACGCCACGCCAGAAACCCCGGCCGATGATTTTGCGGTTGAGCACCAGCGCGGTGAGCAGCGACAGCAAGACCATCAGCACCACCTGGATCAGGCTGAATTTAACGGTGTTGAAAATGGCGCGCCAGAACACGTCTTTGCGGCAGGTCTGGATGTCAAAGTAATTGCGGCATTCGAGCAGGATGGCGAAATTTTCTGTCCCTGTGAAAGGGCGCTGCTGCGGCATCAAGTTGACGCCGCCGGTCAAGGCGTAGCTCAGGTTGATGATGATGGGCAAAAAAGTGAACACCCCGAAAACCAGCAGATTCGGCCCCACAAACAACCAGCCGATGCGCGAGCTGCCCAACAAGCGCTGCCCCAGACGGAACAGCGGCTCAAAGAGACTGAAAAAAAGCGCGAGCAAGCGCAAAAAAACCGCCACGAAAAAACCTTCTGAAGTAAATCGGGCGCGCCACCGTTGGGTGTGGCGCGCCCGAAGGGGCTGCAGTCATGGTCAGCAGCAGGTCTGCCGCCATGGTGCTGTTTTAGCTTAGCTTATTTTTGCGCCTGTTTCACCGCGTCTGTCATGTCGGCGCCGATTTTGTTAAACGCCTCGTCCACGCTCATTTCACCAACGATGGCTTGCGTCACACGGGCCACTGTTGGCAGCATGATGGCGCGATTGAACTTGTAGCCCTGGAACTGGAAGGCCACTGGCGACAAGCTGGCCACGCCACTGCTAAACACACCCAGCGCCGCGCGTGCTGCAGGTGTGGCCGTGGCGTAGTTCACGCCTTTTTTGGCCAGACCGGCGTGCGCCGGAATGTTGTCGGTCTTGCTGACGAATTCGCTGTAGTTGGCTTCCTGGGCCATGAACTCGAGGAAGGCGCCCACTTCTTTGGGCGACTTGCTGGTTTTCAGTGCCACCCAGGCTGCGCCGCCGGGGATGCCTGTGCAGGCGGCAGGGCCGCAAGGGTTGGGCACAGCAGCCCAGTCAAATGCATTGCCGATGTCTTTT
>JBIKHX010000374.1:0-2735 GCA_044361945.1 Polaromonas sp.
CATGGACGCTACCCCAAGGGAACTTGGTTGCGTAGTCCGCACATGAGTGCGCACAAACCTTTTAGCGTCGAAGGTTGCACCATCTTTGTTAAGACAGGGCATTTACTAGCAACCTGAGATTTGCCTAAAATGTTTTCAACCCCGAGCGCGGCTTCTAACTTTTCCAAAAACCAGTTCGAGTCCCAAGCCAAGGGTCAAACTTTCACGTGTAAAATGACAGCATTAAATGTAAATTTGACTGTTTTGGCTGGAAAGTTACATTATGTAACTTTTGGGGTTATTACACGAAATATTACACGTTTCATAAAAACTCGTATAAGTCGTTGATTTAATTGGGTTTTTGAGGAGCCTGGTTTTCTGTTAATCAGGGGGTCAGTGGTCAAGACATAGGTCTGACGCTTGGCGCCGGCGAGCAAGCCCAAGATGAACCTGCCGACAACAAACATCAGGGACAACTCGATAAAGCTCTTTAAAATCATGATGGTCAAGAACATTTGTCCCTTGTTAAATTGATTGCGTCAGCAGAATATGATTAACCTTCCTGACCACCTCCTGACACCGCGCGGAGTGAAAACCCCTGCATAGGGTTAACCCATTGGGTAGTTTTTGCGACATGGGATTTGATCTGCATTTGAAATTGAAATTCAAAATGACCACACCCCCCGCCCATGAGCGACATTTAAATTTGAGCCCTTCAAGTAGCCTGTTTGGCAACTTTCGCAAAGAGCTGGCAGAACACGTCCCGTTCGCGCAAATGGCCCATGCCGATCTCGACTTCTTTTTGTCGAATGCCAGTCAGCACTACTACGCACCTGAAGATGTCCTGATAGAGCCCGCTTCGGGGATCGTGACGCAGCTGTTTTTTATTCGCCGCGGAGCCGTGACGGGCACACGCGGCTTGCCAGGGCCCATGAGTGACATCTTTGAATACGAAGCCGGTGACCTGCTGCCCTTGAATGCGGCGATGGCCGGACGACCCGTCACTGCGGTTTACCGCGCCAGTGCAGATACTTTTGTGCTGACATTACCCGTGCTGGCCATGCAAACGCTGGTGCAACAAAGTCCAGCCTTTGCAGATTTTTTGAATCAACACACCCAACAGCTTCTGGCGCTTTCGCGCCAAGCCTTGCTGGCCAGTTACGCCAGCCAAGCTCTGACCGAGCAACAACTCGAAAAACCGCTTGAAGCATGCCTGCACCGCAGCCCGGTGAGTTGCCCGCCGGAGACGCATTTGCGAGAAGCTTTGAAAGTCATGCACCAAGCGCGCATTGGTGCCATGCTGGTGACTGACCCTATGGGGCAAGCGCTGGGCATCCTCACGCGCTTCGACATTTTGGGGCGCATCACCTTAGCGCAGGTTTCCCTTGATGCGCCGATTTCTCAAGTCATGACACAGCCGGTGTTGACGCTGACCACCGCCCACACGGCCGAAGACGCCGCGCTGCTGATGTCGCGTCATGGCATGCGGCATGTTCCCATCACCCGCCATGGGGCTGCGGTGGGCATGGTCTCAGAACGAGACTTGTTCGCCATGCAAAAGCAAAGTTTGAAAAGCGTCAGCAGCAGCTTGCGTGCGGCGACCGACAGCGCCTCTCTGATTCAAGCCGCCGCAGGCATTCGACGATTGGCCCACAGCCTGCTGGGGCAAGGAGTCCAAGCGCGCCAACTGACAGCGATGATCAGCCACCTGAACGATGTGCTCACTGAAAAGCTTTTGGCGCTCAAAGCCGAGGAACACGGCATCGATATGCGCCGGCTGTGCTGGTTGGCCTTGGGCTCCGAAGGCCGCGATGAACAGACGATTGCCACCGACCAAGACAACGCCTTGATCCTGCCAAACGACACGACAGAGGCTCAAAGAGCAAAAACTCTAGCCTTTGCCCGCGATGTGAACTTGGTGCTAGACGCCTGCGGCTACCCTTTGTGCCGCGGCGGTGTCATGGCCGGTGAGCCGGCCTGCTGCCTGACATGGAACGAGTGGCGTGCGCGCTTCGAGCAATGGGTCCGACAAGGAACCCCTGAAGACCTTCTCAATGCGAGTATTTATTTTGATTTTCGCCACTTGTCCGGGGATGCCATGCTGGCTCAAAGTCTGCGTCAAGAGGTTGTGCAAGCGGCACAACAAATACCCCGCTTTCTCAAGCAAATGGCTCTCAATGCGCTGACGCGAGGTGTCGCATTGAACTGGCGCGGCGCCATCGACACAGATACCAACGGCGCGCTCGACCTGAAGTTGCAAGGCGCCGCGATCTTTGTCGACGTTGCCCGAATTTACAGCTTGGCGCACGGCCTTGCGCAAACCAACACCCGGCAACGCCTTGAAGCGGCAGGACAACACATGGCACTTGCCGAGAATGAATATGGTGCCTGGGTCAGTGGTTTTGAGTTCTTGCAGATGCTTCGCTTGCGCATTCAGCTTCAAGGCGGGCCAGCGCTAGCTCAGCCAAACAGACTTGTGATCGCCGAGTTGAACGACATCGACCGGCGCATTTTGCGCGAGACTTTGCGCGTCGCTCGTCAGTTGCAGCAACGCCTGCAACTCGACTACCAAAGGTAAGACGTGCAACGGCTAATGCAATGGTTAACGGGGTCGCGCAGCGCAACACCGCCTAACGAAAATCGCTGGGTCATGCTCGACGTGGAAACCAGCGGTCTCAACCCCAAACGCGATCGCCTGCTTGCGATTGCGGCTATCGGGATGCAAATCGACTGGTCACGTCAAACCTTGCAGATCA
>JBIKHX010000375.1:0-2731 GCA_044361945.1 Polaromonas sp.
CTGGCCGCTGAAATCCGCGAAGGCAAGATCGTCATCTCCACCGTGGTCGATGGTTTTTCCAACCCCAACGAAGCCGACGACTATGTGGCCGAAGAGGACTTCGACGAGTTCGATGAAGAAGATGATGACGACGGCAAAGGCGGCTCCAAGGCGCTGACCAAAAAGCTTGAAGAACTGAAAAAAGAAGCACTCAGCCGCTTTGACAAGATCGCCTTGTACTTTGAAAAAGTGCATAAGACCTATGACAAAGAAGGCTACGGCACGCCCACCTACTTGAAAGCGCAAAAAATGCTCAGCGACGAGCTGATGACCGTGCGCTTTACGGCCAAGACCATTGAAAAGCTGTGCGACCTGCTGCGCGGTCAGGTGCTAGACGTGCGCAAGAAAGAGCGCGAACTGCGCCGCATCATCGTGGACAAATGCGGCATGCCGCAGGAAACCTTTGTCAAGGATTTCCCGCCCAACCTGCTCAATCTGAAGTGGGTTGAAAAACAGGTGGCGTCCAACAAGCCCTGGTCCGTGGTGATGGCCCGTAACGTGCCGCCCATCCAGGAGTTGCAGACCAAGCTCGCCGAGTTGCAGTCCCGTGTAGTCGTGCCTTTGGGTCACCTCAAGGACATCAACAAGCGCATGAATGAAGGCGAGACCAACTCGCGCGATGCCAAGAAAGAAATGATCGAGGCCAACTTGCGCCTGGTGATCTCTATCGCTAAAAAATACACCAACCGCGGCCTGCAGTTCCTGGACTTGATCCAGGAAGGCAACATCGGTTTGATGAAAGCGGTGGACAAGTTCGAGTACCGCCGCGGCTACAAGTTCTCGACCTATGCCACCTGGTGGATTCGCCAGGCGATCACACGCTCGATCGCTGACCAGGCGCGCACCATCCGCATTCCGGTGCACATGATCGAGACGATCAACAAGATGAACCGCCTGTCGCGCCAGCACTTGCAAGAGTTCGGCTTTGAGCCGGACGCCAGCATACTGGCCGCCAAGATGGAGATTCCTGAAGACAAGATCCGCAAGATCATGAAGATCGCCAAAGAGCCGATCTCGATGGAAACGCCCATCGGCGACGATGATGATTCACACTTGGGTGACTTCATCGAAGACAGCGCCAACACCGCACCGCTGGAAGCGGCGATGCAGGCCGGTCTGCGCGACGTGGTCAAAGACATCCTAGACAGCCTGACACCTCGTGAAGCCAAAGTGCTGCGCATGCGTTTCGGTATCGAGATGTCCACCGACCACACGCTGGAAGAAGTCGGTAAGCAGTTTGACGTGACGCGCGAGCGTATTCGTCAGATCGAAGCCAAAGCGCTGCGCAAGTTGAAGCACCCCAGCCGCAGCGACAAGCTGCGCAGTTTCATCGACATGCAGTAAGCACTGCGGCTTAGCCCAGGCCCAAAGCGCCTGCAGCCCCCCGGGTTGCAGGCGCTTTTTTTGCGTCCGAGCACGGGGTTTCAAGGCACAATTCATCTATCTTTGATCTAGGGTCTCCAATGAAAATACTGCGCTACGGTTTTATCGGCTGCGGCATGATGGGCCAGGAGCATTTGCGCAACATCGCACTCTTGCCGGCCAGCGCTGTCACGCGCATCTTTGAACCGGACGAGACCATGGCAGCGCGCGCGATCGCGCTGGCGCCAGGCGCGCAGCGCTGCAGCAGCCTGGAGGATGTGGTCACAGCGGAAGACGTCGATTGCCTGGTGATCACCAGCCCCAACTTCCGGCATGCCGAACAGCTCCAGCAGATTGCCCGTTTGCGACCGCTGCCTTTGCTGCTGGAGAAACCGGCCTGCACCAGCCTGGCGGATGTACGCGCCCTGCAAACGCTGGCGACACATTACCCGGCACCGATCTGGGTGGCCATGGAGTACCGCTACATGCCCCCCGTGGCGCGCCTGGCCGAAGAAGTTCACTCGCAAACCAACACCGGCCCGGTGACGCTGCTGAGCATTCGCGAACACCGCTTTCCTTTTTTGGTCAAAGTCGGCGACTGGAACCGCTTTAACCGCTACACGGGCGGCACACTGGTTGAAAAGTGCTGCCACTTCTTTGACCTGATGCGCCACCTGACGGGCAGTGAGCCGGTGCGCATTTATGCATCGGCCTCTGCCGAGCACAACCACCAGGACGAAAGCTACCCCGAAGGCGTGCCCGATATTCTGGACAACGCTTATGTGATCGTCGACTTTGCCTCCGGCCAGCGGGCGATGCTGGAGCTGTGTATGTTTGCCGAAGGCGCGCGTTACCAGGAGGAAATCTCAGTGGTCGGGCCACGCGCCAAGGTCGAATGTTTTGTGCCGGGACCGGGCCGTTTCTGGCCGGCGCATCTGGGTGCGCCGCCCACGGCGCAACTGGTGATGAGCCCGCGCGAGCCCAAAGGGCCGGTAGTGCTGCAAGTTCCGGTAGACCCGGTTGCTCTGGCCGCCGGCGACCACAACGGCTCCACTTTTTATCAGCACCAGCGCTTTCGGGCTGCCGTGCTGGGTGAAGGGCCGGTCGAGGTCAGTCTGCAAGACGGCCTGGCCGCCGTAGTGATGGGCCTGGCGGCGCAAGAGTCTGCGCGCACCGGCCAGGCGATTGATTTGAGCAGTGGGGACTGGAAAATCTGAAGATCGGAAGATCTGAAGTGAGACAGTCTCAGCTGCAAGCAGCCAACTGACTGCCCGGCATAAACTGGCTCTTCGCAAAGATCAGCGGCGCCAGCGTGCTGCACCCGAAGTCA
>JBIKHX010000376.1:0-2719 GCA_044361945.1 Polaromonas sp.
AGGCCACAAAAATAAAGACGGTCATCGTTTGGCTCCCACGATGTGCTGCTCGCCGCCGTCTTCAGAGTCCTGCACTTGAATCAGTTCGCCATCGCTGTAGCCGCCACGCGCCAGGCGAATCAACTTACCCAGAATCATCAGCCCCATGGCCACGCTGGTGATGTAGCCCACGCCGTAAACCCAGCTCATGGGTATTTGCATGACGCCGGACAGGGTTGTAGCGTTGATCTGGTGCTGCTTGAGGGTGCCGTAAAACATCAGCACGCAGCAGCCCAGCATCAGCAAGTTAGACAGGGCAAAGCAAAAACGCTTACCGGCGCCCGGCAAAACACGAATCAAAGTGTCCAGCCCCAGGTGCGCGTTGTCGCGCATGGCCACGATGGCGCCTAAAAAAGTGACCCAGATGAAAAGAAAGCGGGACAGCTCTTCAGAGCTGATCAGCCCCGAGTTAAAACCATAGCGCAGCACCACATTGCCAAACACCATGATGACCATCAAGGACAGCATGATGACCAGCACAAATTCGGCGAGCCGGAAAAAAAGATCGTTGATTTTTTTCATAAATCCTGTCACACCCCCCACCACAGGGCAGGGGGTGCTTGTGGCCCAAGGTTTACTTGGTATCTGCAATCGCTTTGAGCAAGGTCATACCGTTTTTCTCGCCGAAGGTCTTGGCGATTTCGCCGGAGACGATCTTCTGGAACGGTGCCATGTCAACGACTTCGATGACCTGCATGCCGGACTTCTTCAGCTCGGCGACCACCTTGCCGGCGTTCGCTGCGTTGAGTGCGCGCTGGAACTTGGCCGCTTCACGGGCCGCGTCCACAACGATGGTCTGGAAGTTGGCCGGCAGGCTGTCGAACTTGGCCTTGTTCATGGCCAGGATGATCGGCGAATAAACGTGGTTGCTCACGGTGAGGTGTTTTTGCACTTCATAGAACTTCGACGAGTAAGTCACATTGATCGGGTGCTCTTGCGCGTCAAAGGTGCCGGTCTCAAGTGCGGTGTACAGCTCGGAAATCGGCATCGGTGACGGGTTCATGCCCAGCAGTTTGAAAGCCTGGATGTGGTACGGGTTGGGCGTAGAGCGGATCTTCAGGCCCTTGAGGTCTTCAGGCTTGTTGACAGGGCGCTTGTTGTTGGTGAATGCGCGCCAGCCGTTTTCCCAGTAAGCCAGGCCTTTCATACTGTGAGGAGACAACTCGTTGAGCACGCCGGTGCCGATGGCGCCGTCGAGCACGTTGTAAGCGTGTTGCGCGCTGCGGAACACGAAGGGCAGCTCCATGGCCGCGGTGTTGGCCACGATGCCGTTGTAGTTGGAGGCGCCGCTGGAGACGATGTCGATGGTGCCGCCGCGCACGCCGTTGATCATGGCTGCGTCATTGCCCAGCTGGTTGGCCGGGAAGATGGTGATCTCAACGTCACCTTTGGTGCGCTCTTTAACCAGCTCCGCCATTTTCATGGCGGCTGCATGCTGGCCGTCTGTTGCGTTAACGGCGTGGCCGAGCTTGAGGTTGAATTTGGCGGCAAAGGCGGCAGTGCCGACCGTGGCCATCAGGCAAGCGATGAGGACTTTTGAAATTTTCATGGTTAATGTCTCCTGGTTAAAAAATCTTGGCGCAATGTTTTTTTCATTGTTACCTTCTTCACAAAAGCGCCAACCCGAATGAATGCCGGGTGGTCGCACTCCCTTTGGCAGCAGCCCGTGCTGCTGCCTTGGCTCAGTCGGTCGGCAGACCGTATTCGTCGGCGCTGAAAATCGTATGGAACACCGTGCCGTCGAACATGTCGATCAAGGCTTTAGAGACTTCGCGGCTTTTCAGGCGCACTTCCGAGGCCAGCGCGAACTCAATGGATTCGCGGCTGGGGTAGCGCACCGAAAGCACCATTTCAAGCCGGGGGTCGTTCACATCGCTTTCGACCTGGCGCAGCACACGCACTTCCTGGGCGCCGGGAAAGCGTGTCCACAAAGGCACCAGCTCTTTGCGTATGTAGTTGTTGAAAGCGGCTTCAAAACCGGGTTTGACCTGGCCGCGAAAAAATGCACAACGGATGAACATGAAAATCCTTGAAAGGGTGGCAAAAAAGGGGGTGAATTCAGGCTGTGGCGCCGTCAGCTTGCAAGGCCGCCAGCGCAGCGGCCAGCAGTTGCCCGACGGGCCGGTTGATGTCGATGCGCACAACATCGTGTTCGTCGGGGCCGGGTCTCTCCAGCGCCAGCAGCTGGCTGGCCAGCAACTCCGGGTGCATGTAATGGCCGGTGCGCAAGGCCATGCGATGCTCGATCAGTTCGGCCGGGCCATCCAGAAAAATAAATTGCAGCGGCGCAGCCAAAGAGCGAATGCGCTCGCGGTAGGCGCGTTTGAGCGCCGAGCAAGCCAGCACGCGGCCGCCAGATGATTCTTCGGCCGGCTGGGCAAGGAGCCGCCCAATGCTGTCCAGCCAGGGCCAGCGGTCAGCGTCTTCGAGTGCAATGCCTGCGCGCATTTTTTCTACGCTTGCCGGCAGGTGCAGGTCATCGCCGTCCACCATGGTCAGGCCCAGCTCGGCGGCCATGGCAGCTGCCAAGGTCGACTTGCCGCAACCCGACACACCCATGACCACGATGCGCCGCATGGCTCAGTGACCTGACTTGGCCATGCACTCCGGCACGGGGGTCAGCAAGGGCTTGCCAGAAAGGCCGGCCTGCATATTGGCAAAAGCCAGGTCGGCCATGGCC
>JBIKHX010000048.1:0-9194 GCA_044361945.1 Polaromonas sp.
ATATGTCACGTCATGTCCCAATTCACCAAGCGCCTGACCCAAGTCCCAGATGACGCGCTCTGTCCCGCCATAAGCGAAGACTGGGATGAATGAGTTGCTGACCAGTAAGACTCGCATGTCAATTGATAAAAATTTCAGCCTGTCCAAAGTAAATCGCGGGGGTGAATCTGGCTGGTTGGCGTTTGCGAGTGAAGTGGCTGCCCACCTAGAACCTGCTCGTATTTATGGAGATAGCCCAAGGCCATGTTTTGCGCATTGAATTTCTCACGGGCTTGCACATGGCAAGCTTGCGCCGAATACATATCTGCCTGCCCCAGTGCTTGCACCAACTCACTCGCAGAGTGGCTTAGCGCACCGCAATCGGGCGTAACCAGCTCCGGTATGGCGCCATAGGGCGTTGCAAAAACAGGGCATCCAAAATACAAACTTTCCACGATAGCCAGACCGAAGGGTTCATACCAGCGGACGGGAAAAATCATTCCTTTAGATGCGTTGAGCATAGAAAATTTTCGTGCACCTCCAACCATGCCGTGAAAGCGAATGTAAGGCTCCCAGGTGAATCGAAAGCCTCGCCGAATCTGTAAACGCCGACCACCCATCACATTCAAGTTAATGGATGCATCGCGTGCAATATCGATGGCGCCCTGAAAGTTTTTTACCGGCCATGCCACATTACCAAGAAAGTGAAAGTCTTTGCGGGGCAAAGAAAAATCCACCTTGCCATAGCTATCCCAATTCAATCCGTTATAAACAAATTGTGCAGAGGCATGTCGAGCCGCATGGTCTTTGGACAAAAAGACCGTGTTGCGCGAATGCCATGCACCCATCTCACTGTTGCCATGTTCGGTGACCAGGTACGGCAATTCAAAAGCCTCGGCTGCCGGCGCGTCGTCAAAAGGATTGGAGTGGAAATGAACGATGTCCGCTCCAGACTGGCGCTTAGCAGCCTCGACTTGAGGCAACAAAGCCTTTTGCTTATCAATAGACAAGATATCTGCAAAATCACAGCGCGATCTTGGTTTCACCAGATAAGTCACCCGGTGACCGAGGCAATTCAGCGCGTATCCCAGGTCCCAGACGACACGCTCAGTGCCACCATAAGCGTAAACAGGAATCCTATTTTTACTGACGATCAAGACATGCATCGATGGGTTGCCTGTTTCAATTTATTTGCGCGCAGCCAGATTTTTTAAATCATGAGCGTCATATTTCAAAGCTGCGTAGCGAAAAAAACATTCCAGCGCAATGAAAAAACAAAACAAAAAACCTTCGGCGCCGCACAAAAACCCGCGCCTGAAAAAATACAGACGCAAAAAGATGGCAAAGCCCGATGCCAGACCGCGCAGCACGCCGCCTGTTTTGCCAATTTGCGCCCGTTTGGCAGCGCCCAACTGCACGTATTGCGCCAGCTTGTTCAGGCTGCCGTAAACCGATTCGCGCGAGTAGTGAAACAACCTGGAACGAAATCGCCTGACCGTGCGTGAGCCAGGTGTCATTTCGGCTTTTTCATGCACGACGCCAGTGAACTCTCTGATCGATGCAGTCTTGAACATGCGCTGAATACCGCCAGTGCTTTTCATCAGGGTCAAGGCCTTGCCATAAGCTACCTGGTTCCATTGCACTTCCCAGATCTCGTCCTTGCCGGATGCCAGAACTGCTTCAATTTCAGCCTGCATCTCAGGAGGCATTTCCTCGTCGGCGTCTAAAAAGAAGATGTATTCGCCCTTGGCGTGGTGGAGCACCCGGTTGCGCTGCACGGCAAAGCCTTGCCAGTCGGCATACTCAAAAACCTCGGCGCCCAGTGCAGCGGCGATGTCGCGGGTCTTGTCTTTGCTGCCGCTGTCGATCACCAGAATCTGGTCGGCGAATTTCGCGCTGTTGATGCACGAGGCAATACGCTTTTCCTCGTTCAGGGTCAGGATACCAACCGTGAGCCGCGGGCGTAGTGCGTTGGAGTTTTCTTGGATGTTCATTGGGTTCTCAAATTAACAGTCTGTACAGGTTCAAGCAGTCTCAGCCTTACCCCACACATGAGCGTACACCGCCGCCACACCCGCCGCCTCGCGCTCAACAGAGAACATCTGCTCGACGCGCTGGCGTCCCAAGCGTCCCATCTCGGCCGCGCGCAGCGGCTCTTGCATGACGGGGCGCAGCGCAGCCACCAGCGCTGCAACATCATCCGTGGGCACCACATGGCCGGTCACACCTTCGTCAACGATAGTCTTGAACGCGCCCGTGTCGCTGGCCACCACGGTGCAGCCGCAGGCCATGCCTTCAAGTGGCGTCAAGCCAAAGGGTTCGTAGCGCGGGCAGGCGACGGTGATCAGCACGTTCTGGTACCACTGCCCGACAGCGTCAGGCGCGATCTCGCCTAAAAAAATGATGCGGTCTGACAAGCCCCGTGCGGCCACTTTGTCCACCAGCGCTTGCTTGAAGGCTTCATGCTGCGGCTGGCAAAGTCCAGCGATCACGGCGGTGAAGTCGGGAAAGTCGGGCAGCAAATCGAGCATGGCTTGCACATAAATATCGCTGCCTTTGTCAGGCCGAACGCGGCCGAAAACGCCAATGCCGTAGCGCCCTGCCAGGCCCGTTCGATGCCACACCGTGAGCTTGTTGTCGGGCGGAGAAAAGCGCTCCAGGCTGATGCCGTGCGGCACCACGCGCGTGGTGTTGGGCACATAGCTGGCAGCTTCCGGCGTGGTCGAGATGACGCCGTCCATGTTGGCGATCAGCCAGCGCGGAAACCACGAATGCCGGTGCTTGGCGGCAGAGGTGAAGACCAGTGAGATCGGCAGGCGCAGCACATCGCGCAAGAAAATAGCCAGCATCATTTCGGGGTCACGCCGCACATGCCAGATGCGCTTGCGGCCGTCAGGCAGGCGCTTGCAAGAGGCCCGCAGCGCTTGCCAAAAGCTCAGCCTAGCAAAGCGTTCGCCATTTTGCTGCGCCGCCAACACTGCACCCGGCATGTCCGTGCCCAGGTAAGCGATAGGCAGCGTGCGCGCCTGCACCGGCAGCAAGGCATTGACGGTGCCGGAAACGCCGGTAAAGCGCTTTTTGATGTTGGTGACAATGACTTCTGGGTTCATGCGTCCGGCTGAAAGTGGAGATGCCGCGCTGAGTATCGCACCCCGCCTGTCGCTTCTAAGCTGTCAAGCACCGTCAACCGAATGCAGCTGCTACCCGTTAGGTTTTTAACACCGTCTCATGAGCCACCACTATGCGCAAAAAAATCATCGCTTTTTTAGCCTGCATGCACCTGGCGCTGGCTTTTGCAGGGGTCGATGTCAACCAGGCCAGCGAGGCCGATCTCGATGGCATCAAGGGCCTTGGCCCGGCTACCACCCGACTGATCCTGGCCGAGCGCCAAAAGGCGGATTTCAAAAGCTGGGCCGACCTGATCTCACGGGTCAAAGGCCTGGGGCAAAACTCTGCCGTCAAACTCTCCGAAGCAGGGCTGAGCGTGAACGGTGTCAGCTACATTCCCAAAGCCGGCGCACAAAAAGCCGGCGCCCAAAATGCCAACAACCAGAAGTAAGCTGGCGCTTCAGGCTTGCCCAAACCCTCCGCCGCCGGGGGTCTGAATCTCAAACACATCGCCCGCCTGCATGTCGACCTGCCCGATATGCGCCAGCACTTCCACGCTGCCGCCTGCACGCAGCACGCGGTTCACGCCCACCAGGCCATCTTGTCCGCCGGCCGTGCCAAAAGCGCCGTGTTCGCGGCCGTTCGACAAAATTCCGGCCGTCATCGGCTCCAGAAAGCGCACACGCCGCACGCCGCCGTTGCCGCCCTGCCATTGACCGGTGCCACCCGAGCCCTGCCGAATTTCGTAACTTTCAAGATGCACCGGAAAGCGAAACTCCAGCACCTCCGGGTCGGTCAGGCGCGAGTTGGTCATGTGGGTCTGCACGACGCTCGTGCCAACAAAGCCGCCCGTCAGCTCGCCCTGCGCATTGAACTGCCCGCCTGCACCCGAGCCGCCTGAAATTGTCTCGTAGTACTGGTAACGGGCGTTACCAAAAGTGAAGTTATTCATGGTGCACTGGCTGGCTGCCATCACGCCGAGCGCACCGTAGAGCGCATTGGTGATGCAGCTCGAGGTCTCGACATTGCCCGCCACCACCGAGGCCGGCGGGTTCGGATTGAGCATGGAGCCCGCCGGAATAATGACCTTGAGCGGCTTAAGGCAACCCGCATTGAGCGGGATGTCGTCGTCCACCAGCGTGCGAAACACATAAAGCACCGCTGCCATACAAACGGCCGTGGGCGCATTGAAGTTGTTGGTCTGCTGCGCCGAAGTGCCGGAAAAATCAATCTCTGCGCTGCGCTCTTGGGTGTTGACGCGAATGGCTACCTGGATCTGCGCGCCGTTGTCCAGCGGCAAGGTAAAGGCGCCGTCTTTCAGGCGCGTGATGACGCGGCGAACCGACTCCTCGGCGTTGTCCTGCACATGGTTCATGTAGGCCAGCACCACATCCAGACCAAACTGCACCACCATCTTGCGCAGCTCTTGCAGGCCTTTTTCGTTAGCGGCAATCTGCGCCTTGAGGTCGGCCATGTTTTGCGCCGGGTTGCGGCTCGGGTAGGGCCCGCTTTGCAGCAAAGCCAGCATCTCGGCCTCGCGCAGCACGCCGCGATCGACCAGCTTGACGTTGTTGATCTGCATGCCCTCTTCTTCAATACGCGTTGAAAAAGGCGGCATGGAGCCGGGCGTGATACCGCCGATATCGGCATGGTGGCCTCGAGAGCCCACATAAAAAGCCGGCTCGGCATCGCTGCCGTTCAGGTACACCGGCGTGATGACGGTGATGTCCGGCAAGTGGGTGCCGCCGTGGTACGGGTCGTTGAGCACAAACACGTCGCCCGGGTGCATGTTGCCGGCGTTGTCACGGATCACGGTCTTGATGCTTTCGCCCATAGACCCCAGGTGCACCGGCATATGCGGCGCATTGGCGATCAGATTGCCACCGGTGTCAAACAGCGCACAGCTGAAGTCCAGCCGCTCTTTGATGTTGACCGAGTGCGCGGTGTTTTGCAGCTGCAGGCCCATCTGCTCGGCGATGTTCATGAAGAGGTTGTTGAAGACCTCCAGCAGCACCGGGTCTACCGAGGTGCCGGCGGCAAACTGCGTGGGGCGCGCTGTGCGCCGCTCCAGCACCAGGTGGTCCAGCGCGCTCAGGCTGGCCTGCCAGCCGGGCTCGATCACCGTGGTGGCGTTTTTCTCGGCAATGATGGCCGGCCCGGCAATCACATCTCCCGGCCGCAGGTCTTCGCGCACCACCAGCGCAGCATCGTGCCATTGGGCTTGCGAGTACATGCGTACGGTGTCGCGGCGCGGCACCTGGCGCGGCCCGTGCAAGGCACGCAACTGCTCGGCAGGCGCATCGCCGGCCACCACTGCCTCCACCGATACCGCCTCGACGACCAGCGACTTGCCGTGCATGAGAAAGGCAAAGCGCTGACGGTAAGCCGCCTCAAAACCCGCTTCAATGTCGCCCAACGTGCCGAAGGGCACCACCAGCGCCGAGTCGCTGCCAAGGTAGCGCACATGCACACGCTGGTGCACAAGGATCTCGCCGCCGCTGACCGACTGACGCTGCAAATCGGCGCGTGCGCCAGCGGCCAGGTCCTGCAACCGGCCAGCAATATCGTCCATGGCGGCGGCACCCAGCGGGCACTCCACGGCCTGCTCACGAATCACATTCTGGTCAGCCAGACCCATGCCGTAGGCGCTCAGCACGCCGGCCAGCGGATGCACCAGCACGCGCGTCATGCCCAGCGCATCAGCCACCAGGCAGGCATGCTGACCGCCCGCGCCGCCAAAACACTGCAAGGTGTAGCGCGTGACGTCATAGCCGCGCGCCACCGATATTTTTTTAATGGCATTGGCCATCTGCTGCACGGCGATGAGAATAAAGCCTTCGGCCACCACCTCGGCGCTGCGCCCGGTTTGCGCTGCCAGTAATGCAAACTTTTCTTCGACCGCAGCCTTGCTCAGCGGCTCATCGGCGTTGGGGCCGAACACCTTGGGAAAATAAAGCGGCTGCACCTTGCCCACCATGAGGTTGGCATCGGTCACGGCCAGCGGACCGCCGCGCCGGTAGCTGGCAGGCCCGGGGTTGGCGCCTGCGCTTTGCGGGCCGACGCGAAAGCGCTCGCCGTCAAATTTCAAGAGCGATCCGCCGCCGGCGGCCACCGTATGAATGCTCATCATCGGCGCGCGCATACGCACGCCAGCCACCTGGGTTTCAAACTCGCGCTCAAACTCACCGGCGTAATGCGACACATCGGTAGAGGTACCACCCATGTCAAAGCCGATGACCTTGTCCATACCCGCAATGGCGGCCGTGCGCGCCATGCCGACAATGCCGCCGGCCGGCCCACTCAGGATGGCGTCTTTGCCTTGAAAAGCGTGCGCGTCGGTCAGGCCGCCCGAAGACTGCATGAAATACAGCTTCACACCGGGCATCTCGGCGGCCACCTGCTCGACATAGCGGCGCAGTATGGGCGACAGGTAGGCATCGACCACGGTGGTGTCGCCGCGGCTGACGAACTTCATCATCGGGCTGGTTTCATGCGAGGTGCTGATCTGCGTGAAACCGACGGCTTCAGCCAGGCGGCGCGCCATCTTTTCGTGCGCGGTGAAACGGTAACCGTGCATGAACACAATCGCCACGCTGCGCAGGCCCTGCGCGTAGTGCGCCTCAAGCTGCAATTTGAGCGCCGCTTCGTCCAGCGCTTGAATCACTTCGCCGTGCGCGCCCATACGCTCTTGGGCCTCTTCCACCGCGCTGTACAGCAGCTCGGGCAACACGATGTGTCGGTCAAACAGACGCGGCCGGTTTTGGTAGGCAATGCGCAGCGCATCCCGAAAGCCGCGCGTGGTCACCAGCAGCGTGGGTTCGCCCTGGCGCTCGAGCAGTGCATTGGTGGCCACCGTCGTGCCCATCTTCACGCAGGCCACCTGCTTGGCGCTCACCGGCTCGCCGGGCTTCAAACCAAGCAGGTGCCGGATGCCGGCCACCGCCGCGTCACGGTACTGCTCAGGGTTGTCGGACAGCAGCTTGTGCGTGACCAGAGAGCCGTCAGGGCGCTTGCCCACCACGTCGGTGAAGGTGCCGCCGCGGTCTATCCAGAATTGCCAGCGTTTATCGGTCATGTGCGAATTTCTAATTTTTGAATTTAAAGCGACGCAGCCGAACGGGCGGCTTGGTCATACATACCTGAAAGAACGCGCAGCAACCGCGCCAACTCGCCTATATCGCGATTCATTCCGTCATCCACCTTGATAGCGTCAATCAGGCAAGACTCCCGGATCTCTCGATAACGCTGAACAAAGGCCTGTCCGCTTTCGGTTGATGCATAAATCACTTCCTTGCCGTTCTTTCTGCTTTCGACAACTTTGAGGTTCTGCAATTTTTTTAAAGAATAGTTAATCAAGTGCGTGTCTTCAACGTTCATGATGAAGCAGATGTCAGTCAGCCTTTTGTCCCGGGCTCGGTGCGTCACATGGTGAAGCACCAAAACGTCGAGTGGCGTCAGATCTTTCAGGCCAGCCGCACTCATACAGTGAGCAACCCAGCGATGAAAAGCATTGCCCGCGACGATGAGTCCGTATTCAAACTCGCTCATCTCGGTACTTTGCGGCGAGACCAAGTGGGCCGAAGAAACGATCGGCATAGATGAGCGTTCTGCAGAGATGGCTTGACGAGCAGGTAGTTTTTTTGACATCACTGACTCCGGCTGATAAATGAAGATGGGTTCAAAAAACCAAGTTGGCACTGCTGTTGCAGGTAATTTATTGTAGGCAGATAATCAGTAATTCATTGATAAAGTGTTGACATTAAGGGAAATTACTGATCGGCATTCAATACAGGCCGTTTAAAGTTCAGTCAGCTTTTGTTCACCACAATCAAGGAGTCCCCATGAAATTCAAGTTCGCATTGATAGCCGCCGTCGCCCTGAGCCTGGGCGCCAGCGCCATGGCCCAGACCAAATGGGACCTGCCCGCCGCTTACCCGGCCAGCAACTTTCACAGTGAAAATCTGGTTCAGTTCGCCAACGAGGTGGACAAGGCCAGCGGCGGCAAGCTCAAGATCACGGTGCATGCCAACGCCTCGCTGTTTAAAGCCCCGGAGATTAAGCGGGCGGTGCAGGGTGGCCAAGCACAAGCGGGCGAAATTTTGCTCGCTAATTTCCAAAACGAATGGCAAATCTTCGGCATCGACGGTCTGCCCTTTCTGGCTGACAGCTATGACACCTCCATGAAGTTGTACAGGGCCCAAAAGCCAGCCTTAGAGAAGAAACTCGCTGAACAAGGCATGCAGTTGCTCTACGCCGTGGCATGGCCGCCGCAGGGCATTTACGCCAAGAAGCCGATCAATTCAGCAGCCGATCTCAAAGGCATCAAGTGGCGTGCGTACAGCCCATCCACCGCCCGTATTGCCGAGCTCGTCGGTGCCCAGCCAGTCACAGTGCAGGCGGCAGAGTTCTCGCAAGCGTTGGCCACCGGCGTCGTTGAATCGACCATGACTTCCGGCGCCACGGGCGTTGACAGCAAGCTTTTCGAACACCTGAAGTATTACTACGACGCTCAAGCATGGTTGCCTAAAAATGCCGTCATCGTCAATAAAGCAGCTTTTGAGGCCCTTGACGCGGCCACCAAACAAGCCCTGCAAAAAGCCGCAGCTGACGCTGAAATGCGCGGCTGGGCAGCCAGCAAAAACGTGAACACCAAGACCCTTGAAACCCTCAAGGCCAACGGCATGCAGATAGCACCGCCTTCAGCACAGCTCAAAGCCGACATGAAAAAAATTGGCGATGTCATGCTCAAGGAATGGCTTGAAAAAGCCGGTCCCGAGGGCAAGGCTATCGTTGACGCTTACCTCAAGTAAAACCTGAAGCCATGCGCAAACTGCTGGACGGCATTTACAACAGCGCCGCCGCCCTGGCGGCAGCGTGCATGGTCGGGCTGCTGCTGATGGTGCTGCTGTCCATAGTCAGCCGGCAGCTGCACTTTCACGCGCCCGGCGTAGACGCTTATGCGGGCTACCTGATGGCTGCGAGCGGCTTTCTGGCCATGGCGCACACGCTCAAGCGCGGCGAGCACATACGCGTGACCCTGCTACTCAATAAACTGCAAGGCCGCTGGAAAAAAAGCATGGAGCTGTTGGCCTTGGGCCTGGCCGTGC
>JBIKHX010000049.1:0-9183 GCA_044361945.1 Polaromonas sp.
CACGGCCAGCGCGGCAAGCAGCGCAGCGTGCACAACACTTACTTCACGCTGCCGGTGCTGTTTGCCATGCTAAGCAACCATTACAGCTTTACCTGGAGCCATCCGCAAAACTGGCTGGTCCTGATACTCATGATGTTCGCCGGCGCCGCGATTCGCCAGTTCTTTGTGCTGCGCCACGGCTTCAAACTCGGGCGTAACGGCAACCCGCTGCCTTACGCACTGGTGGGTGTGGCCGTGATTCTGGGCACCATCGTCTGGCTCAAGCCCGCCCCGCGCGCTGCCACTGCGGTGGTGTCCGGCAACGTGAGCTACGCCATGCTGCAGCCGGTGCTGGCGCAGCACTGCTACCAGTGCCACGGTGAGCAGGTGCAAATGAAAAACGTGCGGCTCGACTCGCCCGAAGACGTCAAGCGCAACGCCCAGGCCATCTTTCACCAGGTGACGGTCACGCGGCTCATGCCCATGAACAACGCGACCCAAATCACCGAAGACGAACGCGCACTGATAGGCCGCTGGTTTGAGGGCGGCGCCGCGGTTCGCTAAGGGTGCGTCGCACCCCATCAAGCGGCCACCCGGACACGGCACAATGGACTGTGATGAAGCGGCTCTTTTGAACCCTACAACGCATGACATCCAACGCCACTGCCAACAACGCTGCTATGCCTTCGCCGCACCAGCAACCGCGTGAATTTTTGCAGCAGCTCTACCAGGCTGCCGTGCAGCGCGCGCTGCCTTTGCATAACACCGCCGCCTGCTTGCCGCAGCCGCCCAGCGCCCAGAGCGGCGGGCGCACCATCGTCATTGGCGCGGGCAAGGCTGGTGGCTCGATGGCGCAGGCGGTCGAAGCCCTGTGGCCGGCTGACGCACCATTGAGCGGCCTGGTGGTCACGCGTTACCACCACATTCCACCGCGCCCCGAAGGGCTGCCTAAGCGCATCGAGGTGGTTGAAGCCGCGCACCCGGTGCCCGACGCAGCCGGCCTGGCCGCAGCCGAGCGCATCTTGGCCATGGTGCAAGGATTGAATGCCAACGACCTGGTCTTGTGCCTGATCTCCGGCGGCGGCTCTGCGCTGCTCACGCTGCCGGCCGACGGCCTGACGCTGACCGACAAGCAGCGCATCAACCAGGCGCTGCTGAGCAGCGGCGCCAATATTGCAGAGATGAACTGCGTGCGCAAACACCTATCACGCATCAAGGGCGGGCGCTTGGCTGCGGCCTGCGCGCCGGCGCGCGTGGTCACGCTGACCATCAGCGACGTGCCGGGCGACGACCCGTCCATCATTGCCAGCGGCCCGACCGTGCCCGACGCCAGCACCTGCGCTGACGCTCTGGCGATCTTGCAGCGCTACGCCATCGAGGTGCCACCGGCTTTGCACGCGGCACTGGAAAGCGGCGCCATGGAAACGCCCAAGCCCGGCGACGCCATCTTCACCGGCCATGAAGTTCACATGATCGCAACGCCCCAGCAAAGCCTGCAAGCGGCCGCCGACGCCGCGCGCGCTGCCGGCATCAAGGCCTATATATTGAGTGACGAGATCGAAGGCGAGTCACGCGAAGTCGGCAAGGTACATGCCGCGCTGGCCCGCGCCGTAGCCCACAAAAACCAGCCCTTTGAAAAGCCCTGCGTCATTTTGAGCGGCGGCGAGACCACGGTGACCATGCGGCCGCATGCGGCCGGCGCCGACAAGTCAAGCCACAGCCAAAGCGGCCGCGGCGGTCGCGCCGGCGAATTTTGCATGGGCCTGGCACTGGCGCTGCAAGGCCAATGCGGTGTCTACGCCCTGGCTGCCGACACCGACGGCATTGACGGCATTGAAGACAACGCCGGCGCCTACGTGGCCCCCGACACCCTGGCCAGAGCCCGTGCCCGCGGCATGAAGCTCGACCAGTACCTGGACCGCAACGATGCCTACGGCTACTTCCAGCCGCTGGGCGACCTGGTCATCACCGGGCCGACCCACACCAATGTGAACGACTTCCGGGCGATTCTTGTTTTGTAAATCTGGCGACCGTTGTGGTGAATGTGTCCTGACTTCAAGTGCTTCACGATTCGGTATGGCCGAAACTGCAATGGAACTCGGCCTGCTGGATGATGCCGGTCGCCGTGCTGGCCCTTAAACCGCTTGCGGATATGTCGCAGAGGCTGACTTTGAAAAGCGCAGTCTAGCCTTCAAGCCGAAGGCGCACCCGCCTCACAATGCGGTTCAGCCCCACCGGTGTAAGCCCCAAGTGGCGTGCCAAATCTTTTTGCGGAATACGCCGCTCCAACTCCGGATAAGCGTTTTTGAAACTGATGTAGCGCGCTTCGGGCCCGAGCGTCAGCAGCTCCCATTCGCGTCTCTCTTTGCGTGTGGCAAGCACCATCGCCATGGCGTGCAAGGCGCGTGACCATGGCAAATGTTGGGTGGCTAAACCTGTCAGCACGCGGTAGTCCACTTGCTCTACGGTGCATGGCTCCAACGCGGTCACCATGAAGCTGGTGCGCCCGCGCGGCTCCAGCGCGGCCATGCTGCCAAAAAAACGGCCTTCATGTGCGAAAGACTTGATCCATTCATTGCCATCTTCACCCAGATAGCTCAGTTTGACCAAGCCACTGCGCACCACGTACACATACGGGTGCGCCACATCTTGTAAAAAAACAGTACCGCCGGCTTCAAAGTTGCGCACTCGCAGCGCATTTTCGACCATGTCCCATTCAGGCAGCGGGCCACCCGACGCGCTTTCCAGAAGGGCTTTGGCCACTGGTGGGCGATTGATTTGAGTTAACGACGACATGGTGGAGTGTCTCTAAAGTGCGGTTGGTGAGCACTAAAACTTTACACCAAGCATGAATACCAAAACATTCAGCAAAACCGCGCTACAAGACTCTCAAACCCATGTGCATATGCCACGCACGCTCGTCACAGGCGCCACTGCGGGCATAGGGCGCAATTTGGTCTTGAAATTGGCCCAAGCGGGCGTACCAGTTTTGGCTTTGGGCCGCAAACAAAGGCATAACAATGTCAGTGGCACAGTCTCCCAACACCGCTGGGCGGTATGGGCTCTGCTCGGGCTTGCCGCACTGTGTGCCCAGCCAGCTACTTCTGCACCTGTCGAGACCCTAAGCACTCCACAAGCAAGCGCTGATGCTGCTGCCTTGGTTTTGGTAGACCCCACACTTTTCACTACCCAAACCTTTCAATGGAAGGACGTCGCCCGCAGCCGGTCGGTGCCGGCCAGGCTTTATCTGCCAGCGGGCCCTAAGTTGGGTGAAGGGTCTGTGCCGCTGGTTGTTTTCTCACACGGCATTGGTGGGTCAATGGATGGCTACAGCTACCTGGGGCGCTACTTTGCAGCACACGGTTTTGCCAGCCTCCACGTGCAGCATGTAGGCAGCGACCGCCAAATCTGGCGGGGTAACCCTTTGACACTGACCTCGCGCTTGTCCAATGCAGCCCAACACACCGAGGCGCTTGATCGTGTGAAGGATGTCAAGTTCGCACTCGACAGCCTGTTGGCCGATCCGGTGGGTAAGGTGATGGATGCCAAACGTCTCATTGCAGCAGGTCATTCTTATGGTGCCAACACCACGATGCTGCTGGTGGGCGCAAAGGTTGACATGAATGGCTCCAATGTGTGGGTCAAAGACCCGCGCTTTTCTGCTGCTATTTTGATCTCTGCACCGCCGTTTTACGGCTTGGGCGATCCGCTCAAAATAGTTTCTGGGATAGACGTCCCCACGTTGCACATCACCGCGACGGCAGACGACATCCAGATTCCTGGCTACAGCTCCGGTGTGGCCGACCGCCTGGCTCTGTACAAGGCAACCGGCGCAAGCACGCAGGCGGCGAAAGTGCTGGCGGTTTTCAAAGACGGCTCGCACGGCATTTTTACCGACCGCATGGGTACGGGTGGCGTCGCGCTCAACCCGCAGGTGAAGGTGGCGACGCGCCAGCTGGCGTTGGCATTTTTGATCTGGTTGCAGGGCAAAGACTCAGCCGGACTTGAACAATGGTCTGGGCAAAACACATTGCTTTTGTCGCAGTTTGAAAAGGCCGCTTTTTAATCAGATCAAAGGCGCCATGTCAATGGCTGCTGGGGTGCAGATCGCGATCGAGAGAACTTACAGTTGGCTGAAAATCCCCAGCAGGAACACGTTGAGCTAGTTGCTGCTGCACGTTGAGCTGTTCATCAATCGAGAAGGTGACGAGTCGCGAATCCGGCCGGTACATCGGCACATGGGCCATGTAATGGGAAAATTGGCTAAGTTCTTACCAATCTAATGGCCCTAACTTCAGAACCGGAGACCTGCCTTGCTCAAACAAGCCCTGACCATACTTGCCATCGGACTGAGCCTCGCGGCCCAGGCCCAGAACTTCCCGACCAAGCCCGTGCGCATCATCACGCCCTTTCCGGTGGGCAGCGGCCCCGAAGGTGTGGCCCGTCTGGTCGCCGACAAACTGTCTAAAAGCTGGGGCCAGCCGGTCACGGTGGAAAACCGCCCCGGCGGCAATGGTTTCATTGCCATTGACGCCTTCAAGCGCGGCGCAACAGATGGCACCGACTTGATACAGCTCGACGGCGTTCACCTGACGGCTTACCCGCATCTATTCAAGAAACTGCCTTACGACGCCAAGGCTGACTTTGACGTGCTGCTGCCGCTGTTCAAAACCTATTTTTTCTTCACCACCGCAGCCGACAGTAAATACAAAAACATGGCCGATCTGGTGGCCGATGCCAAGGCCAGCCCCGGCAAACTCAACTACGGTTCCTGGTCGGTGGGCAACCCGGTGCATCTGGGTTCAGCCCTGTTTGAGACCGTGACCGGCACCGAGATGCAGCACATCATCTACAAAGAAACCACCCAGCTCTACACCGCCGCATCGACCGGCGAGCTGGCCTTTGCCATGGGCACCAGCGCCACGGCGGGCCCCTTGTACCGCGCCGGCAAGCTCAAGTTTTTGGCCATTGCAGCGCCCAAGCGACTGCCCGCCTACAAAGACGTGCCCACCGTGGCCGAAGCCGGTGGCCCCAAAGACTTCGAGGTCAGCGGCATGACCGTGATCGCCGCACCCCGCGGTTTGCCCAAGGCCGTGGCGGACAAGATCAGCGCAGACATCGCCAAGGCGCTGGCCGAGCCCGATATGCGTGAGAAGTTCGTCTCGTTTGGTTACGAGCTTTTCACGCCCAGCCGTGAGCAGTTTGGCCAGTACATCCAAGCCGAGTCGGCCAGGCAAGCGGCTGTGATTCTTAAGGCTAAAGCGGCGCTGGATTGATGGCGTAGCCGGGGCAGGTCAAGAGCACCAAACCCGCTGGTTCGGACGGGCTTATTGCTAAAATCGTAGCCCTGTGGCTACAATCTGGACATGTACACGGTACTGGAAACAGATACTTTCATCGACTGGGTGAACAGCCTGCGGGACCGGCCCACGCGGATTCGGTTGCGCAGAAGGCTGGGTAAGGCCGCGCGCGGCAACCTGGGGGATGTCAAGCCGGTGGGCGACAGTATCTGGGAAATGCGCGAATTTTTCGGACCCGGCTGGCGGATGTACTACCTGCAGCGCGGCGAGCTCGTCATCATGATGCTGGGCGGCGGCGACAAGTCCAGCCAAGCCAGCGACATTGAAGCTGCAAAGGCCATAGCAAAGGAACTAACACCATGACCGCAACCACCATCAGAACCCGGCCTTTCGACATGGCCAACTACCTTGGCACGGACGAAGACGTGGCCGAATACCTGAGCCAAGTGCTCGCAGACGGCGATCCGGCCGAACTGGCTGCGGCACTGGGCGACATTGCCCGCGCCCGTGGCATGACGCAACTGGCCCGCGACACCGGCCTGTCCCGCGAAAGCCTGTACAAAAGCCTGTCAGGCGAACGCGCCCCCAGCTCGGACACCTTGTTCAAGGTGATGAAGGCGTTGGGGTTTGAGCTGACCTTGAAGGTGGCCAAGGATGGGGCTTAGGGCGGGCACCTAAGGCGTGGTTGCCGCAGACATTGATGTGTCGCCCAGCTGCATCAGCGGCCTGAGCAACGGGAAACGACCGATCACTGCGGACAGTGCTGTGCGGCGCGTCCTGTTTTTCAACATGGCGCCGCGGTTCTGGATGAATCTGCAAATCGAGTCAATGCCCATGCAGCACTATTGCAGTGATCGCTGGCTGTTCCGCCCGCTACGGGGTACAGTTTCGGCAAGGGAGGCTCATGGAAAACACAAAATCACCATTTGATACGCTGTTCGGTGAATCTCTACCCCGTGTGCTTCAAGCGATGGACGAGTATCACGCGCTCGCTGTACCGCATTGCGCACCGGAGCACATCCAATTACTGGGGGAGTTGCAGCGAAGGGTTAAGCAATGCGAATTCTTGCTTAGGAACGCCGGAGCGATTGAGCAACGCCAGTTAGCCGTTTCAATGAATGTCTTGGCTGCTGTGGCGGGGAGGCACCATGATGCTGACCAGCATTTCGAGGCTTCATGCCAAGACATAGATGCTATGTGGTTGCTTTCCGAATCTTTCTACTGGGTCGCACACAAGGCGATATTACTCATCATGGGGAAACCCAAGTGTTTCAACGGAAGCAGACTGCCGAAGATGCCCGCCAAATTCCCCAACGGTGGTGCTGCAAACGTAAGAAACCACTTCATCGAGCACCCGTTTGAATACAACAACCAATTCGGTCTTGGTGGCATGTTGCGCGGCCCTGTGCTTAATGGCGGTCTTGGAAAAGACCAAAGTGGAAACGTAATCGAAGATCCCGGCCTCTACTTCAACGCGATTGAATGGGCAGATGCCGCTTCGACAATTCTGCGTCGAGCCAGCGAGGAGCTACGAAAGGAGGCTTAGCCACCTACCAAGAGTCGCCCGTCTTGTTGTCATTACACGGCGAACACATCCGTACGTCCGCCACATCCGTACGGAAGAGGATATGCGGCTGTTGACCGACTGCCGTAGGAGGCCTAGCACCTCGCTCAAGCGGAGCGCCAACGGCTGGCCACCAAGGCCCGGCCTGTGGCACACGGTACATTTTCACAGCCCGGTCCCTGGCTACCTGCCGTTGTCACCCGCTTAGCTCAAACCTTAAATAGCTGCTATTCCATGTAGCTTGACGTGCTGCGAATGATAAATACAATGTATGTATGACCAAGTTCGAATGGGATAAGCCCAAAGCCATTGCAAATCTCAAAAAGCATCAGGTGTCTTTTGAAGAAGCGAAAACAATCTTCTTCGATGAATTTGGCGTTCAGTTCTTCGACGAGGAACATTCATCCGACGATGAGCGCTTCCTGATGCTTGGCATGAGCTCTGGTGCAAAGCTCCTCATCGTCTGTCATTGCGAACGGGAACATGGCGCAGTTATTCGCATCATCTCTGCACGTAAGGCGACCAAGCGCGAAAGCGCGTTTTATCGAGGTGGACAACCATGAAATCAGAGTACGACCTTTCCAAACTGAAGTCTCGCAAGAACCCGTATGCGTCTAAGCTAAAGAAGCCTGTGACCATGCGCCTTTCTGAGGACGTTGTGGACTATTTCAAGGCAATGGCCGATGAATCCGGTGTCCCCTATCAGAGTCTGATTAATTTGTACCTGCGTGACTGTCTTGCCAATAGCCGGAAAGTGCAAATCAACTGGCCACATACTGCTTAATAGGTCGGTCGCCTAGGACCACTTCTGGCCCAAACCGGGCATTCCGTCACTGACCTGTAGTCAAAGCAGTGCCGCCCAACGCCCGCAAAACGTTCTCCGCCGTAGCCGGCGCCGTCAGCTGCACAACCCCGCCATCCGCCCGGGCGTTAGCCACCGCGTCTTTCATCGCCTCAAACACGCTGATGGCCAGCATGAAGGGTGGCTCGCCGACGGCTTTGCTGCCGAAGACGTTGTCTTCGCGGTTGGGCTCGGGCCAGAAGGCGACTTTGAAGTGTTCGGGTATGTCGCCGGTGGCCGGAATTTTGTAGGTGCTGGGGGCGTGGGTGCTGAGCTGGCCTTTGTCGTTCCACACCAGTTGCTCGGTGGTGAGCCAACCCATACCTTGCACAAAGCCGCCTTCGATCTGGCCGATGTCGATGGCCGGGTTGATGCTGGTGCCCACGTCATGCAGGATGTCCACTTTGAGCACGCGGCTCTCGCCGGTCAGGGTGTCGATGGCGACTTCGGTGCAGGCCGCGCCATAGGCAAAGTAATAAAACGGCCGGCCCGTGAGCGTGGTTTTGTCGTAATGGATTTTGGGCGTACGGTAAAAACCGTCGCTCCAAAGCTGAATGCGGTTGGCGTAGGCCTGACGAACTACGTCTTTGAAGGCGCGTGTTTGCGTGGGCGAGATCACTTGCCCGCCGGCAAAGCGCACGGCGCCCGCGCCGCAGGTGTCCAGACCCGCCACAAACTGCGCCAGGTTGTCACGCACGTTACGTGCGGCGTACTGCGCGGCGCGTGCGTTCAGGTCGGTGCCGGCTGAAGCTGCCGTGGCCGAGGCGTTGGGTATCTTGCTGGTGTCGCTGGCGGTGACCAGCACGCACTCAAAGGGCACGCCCAGTTCGTCGGCGACGATCTGCCCGACCTTGGTGTTCAGGCCCTGGCCCATTTCGGTGCCGCCGTGGTTAGCTTGCACGCTGCCGTCGGTGTACACATGCACCAGCGCGCCGGCCTGGTTGAACAGCGTGGCCGTGAACGAGATGCCGAACTTGACCGGCGTGATCGCGATGCCGCGCTGAATGACCGGGCTGCTGGCGTTCCAGCGCGCAATGTCTTGGCGGCGTTGCGCGTAGTCGCTGCTGGCGGCCAGGGTGGTGATGAGGGGCGCGAGTATGTTGTCTTCAACCCGCATGCCGTAGTGCGTGGTGTCGCGCAGGCCGCCGGCGGCAGTGGTTTCGTCGCTGTACAGGTTGGCCAGGCGCACGGCCAATGGGTCGAGCTGGAGGTGGCGGGCGATGTCGCCCAGAATGCTCTCGGTGACGATCATGCCCTGCGGCCCGCCAAAACCGCGAAAAGCTGTGTGGCTTTGCGTGTTGGTTTTGCAGCGGTAAGAGGTGATGGCCACGTCTTCTAAAAAGTAGGCGTTGTCGGCATGAAAGATGGCGCGGTCAGCCACCGGCCCGCTCAGGTCGGCGCTGAAGCCGCAGTTGGCCGCCATCATGAGTTGCAGGCCGCACAGGCGCCCGCGCGCGTCAAAGCCTGCGGTGTAGTCGTAGGCAAATGGGTGGCGTTTG
>JBIKHX010000377.1:0-2691 GCA_044361945.1 Polaromonas sp.
GGCAAATTCAGGGCCTGTTGTGAGCTTGAGCGTCTAAAGTCGGGTTTTACGTGATTTCAAACCAAGCAAAGCGTCAAAGGAAGACCAGCGCATGTCAGACACACCGTTTGTGTTGGCCGGGGTGATGGGTTGGCCGGTGGCGCACACGCGCTCGCCTGCCATTCACAACCACTGGATTGCCCGGTACGGACTGAAGGGCGCTTATGTGCAGCTGCCAGTGCACCCCGACCGTTTGGAGGCTGCCATCCGCGGCCTGCCGGCACTGGGCTTTGCCGGCTGCAACATCACGGTACCGCACAAGGTGAGTGCCATGCATTTCATGGACGAGCTGCACCCGGTGGCAAGACGGGTGGCCGCCATCAACACGGTGGTGGTGCAGCCCGATGGCAGGCTGCTGGGCATGAACAACGACGGAGCGGGTTATATCCAGAGCCTGCGCGATGCCGACCCCTCCTGGCGCGGCGATGCGGGACCGGCTTTGGTGCTGGGTGCCGGCGGCGCGGCGCGGGCCATTGTGGTGGCCTTGCTGGACGAGGGCGTGCCTGAGCTGCGCATCACCAACCGCACGATGGAGCGGGCTCAGGTGCTGGCCGATGCCTTTGGCGACCGGGTCAAGGTGCTGCCGTGGTCAGAGCGTAACGACGCCATGGCCGGCGTCAGCCTGCTGGTCAACACCACCACGCTGGGCATGCATGGCCAGCCGCCGCTGGATGTGGCGCTCGACGCGCTGCCGCTGGCGGCCATGGTCTCGGATGCGATCTACATTCCCATGGAAACACCTCTGCTGAAACAGGCCCGGCTGCGCGGTCAGCGCACGGTCAACGGCCTGGGTATGTTGATCAACCAGGCGCGTCCGGCATTTGCGTCGTGGTTTGGTGTGTTGCCCGACATCACCCCCGAGTTGCGCGCGGCGATTCAGGCTACTTTTTGAGAACGGATGATCATGATGGCCGGTGAAAGCGTGCAGCACGGCTTGCGGCTGCGACCCGAAGTGCTGCTGATTGATGAGCCTATTTGAGGCAGTGCGCAGTTTTATTCATTTATTTTTGGACACTCAAACCCCATGACTACCACCGCCGCCGCACAGACCAACCGCGAAGCCATTTCAGACGCGGTGAACCCGCTTGGGTTGGATGGCATTGAGTTCATCGAATACGCCACCAGCAAACCCCAGGCACTGGGGCAGGTGCTGGAGATGATGGGCTTTCGGCCCGTGGCGCGGCACCGCTCGCGCGAAGTGCTGCTGTACCGGCAGGGGGCCATCAACATCATCGTCAACGCCCATGCGCATGCGCTGGGCAGCGCTGCGGTACAGGATGACAAACCGGTGATCGCAGCCGTGGCCCTGCGTGTGCGCGATGCGGCCGCGGCGTACCGCCGTGCGCTTGAGCGTGGCGCCTGGGCCGTGCCTTCGCGGGTCGAGGTGATGGAGCTGAACATACCGGCCATCCACGGCGTGGGCAAGAGTCGCATTTATTTTGTGGACCGTTACGACAAATTCTCTATTTATGACGTCGATTTTGTGCCTATCCCGACGGTCGACCAGCATCCGCCTGCGGTGGCCGGCTTGCATTTTTTCGGTGTGGTGCAGTACATCGGCAACGACCGTACGCAGGACTGGGCCGAGTTTTACCGCGAACTCTTCGGCTTTACAGAAGTGCCTGCCGGCCAGCGCTTTGGCGTCTTGCCCAAAGGCAGGATTTTGCAAAGCCCTTGCCCTGCACAGTCACGCTTTTATGTTCAGTTGATCGAGCCTGAAGCCGGCGTGCTGGATGTCGAGGACGACGAAACTTTGCAGCGCATCGCTTTGGGTACGGCCGATGTGCTGGCCACTGTGACTGATCTCGGCCAGCGTGGTGTTGAATTTGTGCAGTCGCGCGGCGTGAAAACCGAAGACCGCGGCGCGCTCACCCGCAGCTGGCTGCAAAGTGTCAGCTTTGAGCTGGTGCATGACGAGCGGGTTTGAATATGCAGCACAGCGGAAATATCCAAGACTTCGGGATTGACACCATCTCGCTGGCCGGCACTTTGGAGGCCAAACTTCAAGCCGTGCACGAGGCTGGCTTCACCCAGATCATGCTCTCGGCGCGCGATCTGGTGGGCCATCCGCAAGGGCTGGACGCTGCGGTTGCTGCGGTCAAAGGCAGTGGCTTGCGCGTCACGGGCTTTCAGGTGCTGCGCGACTTTGAAGGTCTTTCTGGCCATTTGCACGATTACAAAATCGACATCGCCAAGTCCATGCTCGAGATGTGCCACGCGCTCGATTGCCGTGTGCTGCTGATCTGCTCATCGACCTCGGTGCACGCCACCGGCGACACAGCAGCGCTGGTCAAGGATTTGCGCAAACTGGCCATGCTGGCGATTCCCATGAATATCAAGATTGCGTACGAGGCGCTGTCATGGGGGCGTGTGGTCAATGAGTTTCCCCAGGCCTGGGACATCATTAGCCAGGCTGACATGCCCAACCTGGGCCTGGGTTTTGATTCGTTTCACATGTTCGCCACCAAGACTTCATTGGATGAGCTGGACATTCTGGAGCCCAACAAAATTTTTCTGGTGCAACTGGCCGACTTCATGTGGACAGAGATCAAGTCGGTTGAAGAGCGCATTGCCACGGCGCGGCATTTCAGGGTGTTCCCGGGCGAGGGCGTGCACAGCCAGGATCTGGCAGCGCTCGTCAACAAGCTGCAC
>JBIKHX010000378.1:0-2690 GCA_044361945.1 Polaromonas sp.
AACTGCTGCCGGCCAACCAACCCCAACGCCGTTTCAGCCAGAGCCGTGCGGTCGCGCTCGACATGGAAAGCGCCACGATCGCCGCCAACGGTTTTCGCTTTCGCGTGCCCTACGGCACGCTCTTGTGCGTGAGCGACAAACCGCTGCACGGCGAGATCAAACTGCCCGGCATGGCCGACCACTTCTACCGCGAACGCGTAGACCAGCACCTGCGCATCGGTATCCGCGCGCTGGAGCTTTTGCGCAGCCAGGGCAGCAGTCAGCTGCACAGCCGCAAGCTGCGCAGTTTTTCAGAAGTGGCGTTTCAGTAAGAAAGCGGGGAGGCTTTCAGGCCTCAGGCAATGCCAGTTGCGTCGGCTGACGTTTTTCAATGGCGAACTTGAGCAGCGCTGCGCTGCGGAAAACACCGTGCGCAAACTTGCCATAAGGCAGCGTCACAAACAGCGCCATCACCGTGCCCAGGTGTACCGCAAGCAGCACGGCCATGGCGGCGCTGTCGCGCCAGACCAGCAGGGCCAAGCCGGTCAGGCTGATGAGGAACAGCAAGGCAATGAAGCCGCGGTCCATGGGTTTTTGCACGGCGTCGCCGTGGCTGGCGTGGCGGCGCAGGTTCAGCCACAGCAAGCCGGCCGGCCCGATCAGCAAGCCGATGCCGCCCACCGTGCCCAAGATCACGGGCAAGCTGGTGTAGCCATAAGGCGCCTGCCAGTTGAAGAAGTAGTGGTAAAGCGTGGCCACCGAGGTGGAGGCAAAGCACAGCATGAAACCGTAAAAAGTCAGGTGGTGAAAGCGCCGGCGCCACAGCGTGGGCGCGTCGTCGCCGTTCGGGCAGCCTTCAATCGGCTCGTCGGCGCTGGTCTGGTTGGCACCGTCCAGGTACTTCAGGCGCAGCGCGGCCGAGGTGGCTTCGACTGCGGCCTCACCCAATGCTTCAGAGGCTTTAGCGGGTGACACATCACGCCAAAAACGAAGCACGCCCAATGTGAGCGCCAGCACAGAAAACAAGAAAATAGGCGCGAACATCTGCACCATCAAATTGTGCGGAAAGATAGCGTAAAAATTACCCGCCAGCGGCGCGTTCCACAGCGTGCCATTCACCCCGACAGCCAGCACCAGAAACAGTGCCAAAGCCGCCGCCAGCGCTAAGCAGAGCATGAGGCCCTGGCGCTGGTAAAGCGCACCGAGTGCCGGCGGCCAGGCGTAGTCGGCATAGGTTTGCACGCGCACTTTGGCCATGGCCTGCGGCACGTTGATGGCGAACTCGTGCGGCGGCGCGTACTGGCAGGCGTGGTAGCAGGCGCCGCAGTTATGGCACAGGTTGGCCAGGTAATGAATGTCAGCCTTGCCGAACTCGAGGTGCCGCGTCATGGCCGGGAACACGGCGCAAAAGCCTTCGCAGTAGCGGCAGGCGTTGCAGATCTGCATTTGCCGGGCGACTTCAGCCTCGTTCGCAGTCAGTTCGGGTAAGGCGCCGGAGGCCAGGGCCACCGCCTCACGGGTCAGGGCTTCAAGCTGCTGCATGGCTGTCTTCCGTCAAATTTTTCAGGCTGCGTGCGGCCCGGGCGGCCTGCACACCGGCGATGCGGCCGAAGGCCGTGCCAATCGTCATGCCGACGCCGGCGGTGTAGCCCTTGCCCAGCACATTGCCGGCCATCAGCTCGCCGGCAGCAAAGAGGTTAGGGCTGGGCTGGTCAGCAAAGCGGATGGCGGTGGTCTCGTCCACCCGCATGCCCAGGTAGGTGAAGGTGATGCCGGGCTTGAGCGCGTAACCGTAGAACGGCGCCGTGTCGATGGGCCGCGCCCAATGCGTCTTGGCCGGGCTCAGACCTTCGGTGTGGCAGTCATCGAGCACAGCATGGTCAAAGCTACCGATGCGGCAAGCTGCGTTGTAGTCATGCACGGACTTGACGAAAGCTTGTTCGTCCAGCCCCAGCTGGCGTGCCAGTTGTTCCAGCGTGTCGGCTTTTTCGCCGGGAAACACCGGCGGCATGAAGCGGCCCACGGCCTTGGCGTCGATGATCGAAAACCCGCGCTGCCCGGGCTGCTGAGCCACCAGCCTGCCCCAGATGGCGTAGCGCTTGGGCCAGAAGTCCTCGCCCTCGTCATAAAAGCGCTGGGCCTGCTGATTGACCACAATGCCCAGCGACACGCAGTCTACGCGCGTGCAAATGCCGCCGTCGTAAAGAGGTGCGCGCGCGTCAATCGCCACGCAGTGGCTCTGGTCGGGAGCGCCAATCGTGTCAGCGCCCTGCGCCATCAAGTCCTTGAGCAGCACGCCCATATTGAAGCGGGTGCCGCGTATGGCGAAGTTGTCGGCCGGCCACTCACCGGCCTCGTTCTGGCCCCAGGCCTCGCGCAGCCATTCACGGTTGGACTCGAAGCCGCCGCTGGCCACCACGCAGGCGCGCGCCTCAATGCGCTGCGCACCGGCTGGACCGTTGACATGCGCGGCGACAAAGCGGCCTTCGTCAAGCTCCAATTTGTCCACCGGGGATTCGTAACGCACCTCAATGCCCAGTTGCTCAGCGCTGCGGTAGTAGGCGTTCATCAGTGCCTTGCCGCCGCCCATGAAAAAAGCATTAGTGCGCGACAAATGCAGCGTGCCCGACAGCGAAGGCTGAAAGCGCACACCGTGCTGGCGCATCCACCCGCGGCAGCTTGATGACTCACGGATCGCCAGGCGCGCCATG
>JBIKHX010000379.1:0-2684 GCA_044361945.1 Polaromonas sp.
GGAAAAAGAGCTCTACCCTCAACCGCAGACCTACAAGGTTCACCCGGCCTCGGAGCTGTCGGACATTCTTGAAGGGCATTTCCGTCCCGGCTTTTTCATCGGTGTCAGCACTGTGGTGCTCAAACTTTTTTCCTGCGTTTTTGCCGGCATGCCTGGGGGCGTCGCAGCTTTCGGCAAAAAAGACTACCAACAGGTGCTGGTCGTGCAGCGCATGGTGCAACAACTGGCTTTGCCCATAGAGATCATTGCCGGAGAAACCCAGCGTGCAGCCGACGGCTTAGCACTGTCCTCGCGAAACAGCTACCTGAGCGCAACTGAGCGTGTAGAAGCCGTGCAGCTGTTGATCGCCCTGAAAGCCCTGGGCCAGGCCGCTAAGGGCGCGCGCTTGGCGCAATTGCCCGAGCTCGAAGCCGCCGCCATGCAAACGCTGGCGCGGCGCGGCTGGAAACCCGACTACCTGAGCGTGCGCAGACGCAGTGATTTACTGCTGCCGCAAACCGAAGCCCTGGCCAGCGATCCGCTGGTGGTGCTAGGCGCAGCCAAGCTGGGCATGACCCGGCTGATCGACAACATCGAAATTTAAAGCGCCGGGCTCAGCCCCGCTCAACAGTGGGGTCACGCCCCATCAAAGAAGCCACCGCCTGCGCCGCATTCAGGTGGCCGTCTAACAAGGCCACGACGGCCTGGGCAATCGGCATATCAACTCCCAGGGCTCTGGCCCTTTGCACCACTGTTCGCGCGCAATAAACACCTTCAGCCACATGGCCCAGGCTGGCCACGGCCTGCGCCAGTGTCTGACCCTGGGCCAGCAGCACACCGACCTGGCGATTGCGGCTGAGATCGCCCGTGGCCGTGAGCACCAGATCGCCCAGACCCGACAAGCCGGTAAAGGTGTCGGCACGCGCACCCAGCGCCACACCCAGACGGGTCATTTCGGCCAGGCCGCGTGTGATCAAAGCGGCACGGGCATTGAGTCCGAGTTGCAGGCCATCACAAAAGCCGCAGGCTATCGCCAGCACGTTTTTAACGGCGCCGCCCACCTCCACGCCCACCATGTCCTGGCTGGCGTAGACGCGCAAGGTCGGGCGGTGAAAAGCCGCGACCAGAGCGTCTCGCACGGCGGCATGTTCGCTGGCGGCCACCAGCGCGGTTGGCTGGCCCAGCGCAACTTCGCGCGCAAAACTCGGCCCGCTCAGCACGCCGGCAGCCAGGTCGGGGGCCATCTGGGCACAGATTTCATGGGCCAGCAAGCCGCCCCCGTCCGGAGCCTGCTCCTCTGGCGATTCAAAACCCTTGCAGAGCCAAGCCACTGGCGCACGCACCCCGGCTGCCTGCAAGCGCATAAGCACACTGCGCAGCCCGGCCATGGGGGTGGCGATGATGACCAGGTCTTGTCCGGCCACAGTCGCCTCTAGCGAGCCCGCTGCGCCACCGGTCACTTGCAGGGACTCGGGCAGCGCAATACCAGGCAGATAACGCTGGTTTTGCCGGGTGCTTTGCATGGCACTGACCAGCGCCGCATCCCGCGCCCAAAGGGTGAGCGCATGCGGCGAGTGGTCCTGGCTGCCGGCCGACACAGCCAGCGCTGTGCCCCAAGCTCCGGCGCCCAGGACGCAGATTTTCATAAGGCCTTGCCCACCCAAGATGCCCGGACAGCGTGCAGGGCGGCTTTCAAGGCTTAGGCAATGATCTGGGGAGCGGCCTGGCTGCTAGCTTCGGCTTGCTGCTGGTACATGGCCTGGAAGTTGATTTCGGCCAGATGCACGGGCGGAAAGCCGGCGCGCTGAATCACGTCAGCCACGTTGCCGCGCAGATAAGGATAAACAATCTGCGGGCAGGCAATGCCCAGGATAGAGCCCAGTTGCTCGGGGTCGATGTTGCGCACTTCAAAAATGCCGGCTTGCTTGGCTTCAACCATGAAGACCGTCTTTTCTTCGATCTTGGTGTGAACGGTAGCAGTCACGGTCACCTCAAACAAACCATCTGCCACCGGCTTGGTTTCCACCCCGAGTTGGATGTCCACGCTGGGTTGCTCAGGCTGCAGCAGGATTTCGGGGGAATTGGGCTGCTCCAGCGACACGTCTTTGAGGTAAACGCGCTGAATCTGAAAAACCGGTTCAAGATTGGCTTCGGCCATGGTGCTCTTTCAAAAACGATAAGTAGGAAGACGTCGGGCCACTGAGGACCCCAGCCAAAGATTATCTCAGGCCGGACGGCGTGGGAGTCTCAAGCTGCAGCCAGCAAGGGTAGCAAACCGCCACGGCCATCCAGCGCGACCAGGTCGTCACAGCCGCCCACATGGGTTTCACCGATGAAAATCTGGGGTACTGTGCGCCGGCCGGTGATCTGCATCATGGTTTCGCGCTGGCCGGGCACCAGGTCGACGCGGATTTCTTCGAGTTCGGCAACACCGCGCTGCTTGAGCAGGGCTTTGGCCTGCAGGCAGTAGGGGCAGGTGCCGGTGGTGTACATCTTGACAGTAGGCATGTTCAGGGTTCCTGTCTTTTTCAGGCTTTTTCAACCGGTAAATTGGCTTCTCGCCATGATTTGAGCCCACCACCCAGGCTTTGCGCCTGCTCGTAGCCCATTTTTTTGGCAACCGCCACCGCGCGGCCGGCGCGCGCACCCAGCGGGCACACCAGAATCACGGGCAGGGCCTTGTTTTTAACCAAGCCAGGCAGTTT
>JBIKHX010000050.1:0-9081 GCA_044361945.1 Polaromonas sp.
GCCAAGCATGCGGCCACGCAGCTCAACGATCGCCAGGAGGCGCGCAGGCAAATTGGTTTTGCCGACCAGATCTTCATCAGCAAAACCGACCTGGTGAATGGCGACGAAGTGCAGGCGCTGATGCATCGCCTGACGCACATGAACCCGCGCGCACCGCAGCGCGCCGTGCATTTCGGCGAAGTAGCGCTGAGCGAGGTGTTTGACTTGCGCGGCTTTAACCTCAACGCCAAGCTCGACATTGACCCGGACTTTTTGAAGGACGACGCCCATGATCACGCCGGGCACGACCACGACCACGACCATGTGCACGGCGAGCATTGCGACCATCCCTCGCATGCTCAAGAGGGCGAGGGCGGGCATCACCATCATCACGACGATGATGTGAAAAGCTTTGTGTTTCGCTCAGACCGCGCCTTCAGCCCGGCCAAGCTGGAAGATTTTCTGGGTGCTATCGTCAACATTTACGGCCCGCGCATGCTGCGTTACAAAGGCGTGCTGAACATGGAAGGCACAGAGCGCAAAGTTATCTTTCAGGGAGTGCACCAGTTGATGGGCAGCGATCTTGGCCCCGCCTGGGCGGCGGGCGAGGTGCGTACCAGCAAGATGGTTTTCATCGGGATTGATCTGCCCAAAGATATTTTTCTGCAAGGTCTGGAGCAAAGCCTGGTTTGAGTTAGGCTCTCCCACTTGCCGTGAAAGTGCTCCGGCGGGTCTGTTTTAGCCCTGATGCCTTTGTTTTTCGTTCTTTTTTTGCAACTTTGCCCCCTGCGCTGCCTTGCAGTCAGGCCCACCCGCTAGAATCGCGCGCCGATCCAACAAGCCGGCCTCATTGCCCGTACCGGCGTGAGGCCTTCGAGGTTCACCCCACAGGCCAGTGCCCAGAGGAGACAAGCAGTGAAAGCCACCGCCAAGAAAAACAAGACGAGCGTGAAGTCGAGTGTCAAGCCAGCCAGCAAAGCCGCCAAGGCCAAGGTCCCTGCCCGCAAGCCTGCGCCTGCCAAGGCTGTTGTCAAGAAAGTCGCTCTGAAGAAACCCGTCAAAGCCCCGCTCAAAACGGTGGCCAAAGCCAAGCCCGCAGCCAAAGCCGCCGGCAAGCCTGTCGGCAAAGCCAAGCCGGCGCTCAAAGCCAAGCCTTTAGCTAAATTCAAAGTAGCTGTGAAGACCAAACCGGCAGTCAAATCCAAGCCTGTGAGCAAAGCCAAGGCTGTTGTCAAAACAAAAGTGGCCGTGAAAAACAAACCTGCCGCCAAAGCCAAGCCTGTGGGCAAAGCCAAGCCGGCGCTCAAAGTCAAAACATCTTCTGTCAAAGCTGCGCCCAAAGCAGCGGCCAAGGCAGCTTCCAAACCCGCCCGGCCGGCGGTGGCTCCCAAGTCGCCTGCCAAGGTCCCGGTCGCTAAATCTGGCCTCGCTTCGGCGAAAGCCAAGACCATGCCGCCTGCGCCTGTGCCGCCTACCCCCACTGCCAAAGCCAACATGCTCACGCCTCCTCCCGCACTCAAACCCGGCCGCCGCAGTTCTGCCCGCGCTACAGCCCATATGCCACCGCCTGCCCCCATGGTGCCTACCCATGCGCCCGATGCAGCGAAGGCCAGTTACTCGACCATCACAGAGCGCGTGATCTCGCCGCCACCGCATGTCGCTGCAAAAAAAGACCCGAAACTTGCCAACAACTGGAAAGGCAAAGAAGCCGCGGCCCTGAGCGATGCAGAAGTCAAGGCCATGCCGGATTCCGAGTACATGAACGAAAAGCAGCTGGCTTTCTTTCGCCACAAGCTGTCAGTGCTTAAGCAGGAAATCCATGCCAGCGCCGGCCAGACCACAGAAAACCTGCGCGAAGATACGGTGGTTGTTCCGGATCCGGCTGACCGTGCCACCATTGAGGAGGAGCACGCTCTGGAGTTGCGCACGCGTGACCGCGAGCGCAAGCTGCTCAAGAAAATCGAACAGTCCATCGGCCGCATCGACGCCGGTGACTACGGTTACTGCGACGAAACCGGCGAGGCCATCGGCGTCGGCCGCTTGATCGCCCGCCCCACCGCCAGCTTGTCCCTGGAGGCGCAGCAGCGCCGCGAGCTCAAGCAAAAAATGTTCGGTGACTGACCTTGTGAGCGCTGCGCCCGTGCGCTAAGCGGGCGCATGGCGCTCCCCGGGGTATCTGCCACGACCCCCTTCCCACGTGTATGTCCTGTCGCTGCGCGCCGGTCCTCCCGTGACTGCGTCCGTGTCCAGCGGCTTTTCGACCTCACCCCCTGCTTTCCTAGGCATGCGTTCTAGCTCGGCATGCAAGGCTTTCACGCCTGCTGCCTGAGCTTGTTTTTCCCGGGGCTTTCGCCCGGGCATTCAAGCCGGCGCAGCACGGTTGGCGCCCACACCCTGAGAAAGCACTTTCACAGGCCGCGCTAAGTACTTAATTTTGAACAACTTTATTTTATAAATTGTCTGGAAGATCGCTCTAAGTCATTGATTTCATTGAAAAAAACTACCCAAAGGCATTTGCTTTGGCAGATATTCCTGCTAAAGTGGGGAAAAGTGCATTTTTGTGGTTAAAAGTGTTTTCAAAGGTCTGAATCCGTGTTTCAAGGTGCTTCTTCCATTGCTCTCGATGCCAAGGGTCGCTTGTCGGTGCCGACGCGGCATCGCGATGTGCTCAGCGCCACTGCGGCCAGTCAGATCACCATCACCAAGCATCCGCATGGTTGCTTGATGATTTTCCCTCGTAACGAGTGGGAAAAATTCCGAGAGCGCATAGCCTCGCTGCCCATGCAGGCGCAGTGGTGGAAACGTATTTTTCTGGGCAACGCCATGGACGTTGAACTCGACGCCACCGGCCGCGTGCTGGTCTCGCCGGAGTTGCGTGCGGCTGCCGGCATCAGCAAAGACACGGTGCTGCTCGGGATGGGCAGTTATTTTGAATTGTGGGATGCCGCCACTTATGCGGCCCACGAAGCCGAGCAGATGAAAGGCGACATGCCGGACGTCTTCAAGGACTTTTCGTTCTGATCGATGACGGTGCCAGACACATGGACACACCGCACCGTCTTGTTGAACGAAGCAGTCCAGGCGCTGCATCTCAACCCCGACGGACATTACATCGACGCGACCTTCGGTCGTGGCGGTCACTCGCGGCTGATCCTGTCGCAGCTCTCGGCGCAGGGCCGGCTGACGGCCTTCGACAAAGACCTCGATGCATTGGCCGATGCTGCCAGCATTGCCGACGCACGTTTTGCGATTCGCCACGAGGGCTTCAGTCACATGGCTCAACTGCCGGCGGGCAGCGCCGCTGGCATCCTGATGGACCTGGGTGTGAGCTCGCCGCAGATCGACAACGCGGCGCGTGGATTTTCATTTCGCGGCAACGGCCCGCTGGACATGCGCATGGACACCACGCGTGGCCAGAGTGTGGCCCAGTGGCTGGCCGACGCATCCATCGAGAGCATGACGGAGGTCATTCGTGACTATGGCGAAGAACGGTTTGCTGGGCAGATTGCAAAGGCGATTGATCGTTGGCGCCAGGAACGGGGCCCTCTTGGAAGCACCGCTGAACTGGCCGAGGTCGTGGCTGGCGCGGTCAAAACCCGCGAGCCGGGTAAGGACCCTGCAACGCGCACATTTCAAGCTTTTCGGATTTTCATCAACGCCGAGCTTGAAGAGTTGCAACAGGCGCTGAGTGCTTCACTTAAGGTACTTCAAACCGGAGGTCGGCTGGTGGTCATTAGTTTTCATTCTTTGGAAGACCGCATCGTCAAGCAATTTATCGCCGAACATTCGCGAGAGGTGTTCGATCGCCGCGCCCCTTTTGCCGCACCCAAAGCCATGCGCCTGAATGCCTTGGGCCGTGTCAAACCATCCGACGCAGAAGTCGGCGAAAACCCGCGCTCGCGCAGTGCCGTGATGCGACTGGCAGAGCGCACCGGAGTGCCGGCATGATCCGGGTCAATGTCTTGTTGCTGGTGGCGGTGGTGTTGAGCGCGCTGTACCTGGTGCATACCCAGTACGAGTCGCGCCGTCTGTTTGTGGAGCTCGAAAAAGCAGCTTTGCAAATGCGCAAGCTGGAGATGGACAGTGAAAGTGCGCTGGCCGAAAAACGCGCGCAGGCCACGCCCATGCGGGTGGACAAACTGGCCAAAGAAAAATTGAAGATGCAACCGGCCACACCGGCAATCACCCAGTATGTGGCCTTGCGTGATTCTGCAGCGGCCCCCGCACCGGTGAAACCATGAGCCGCAGCGTACGTTACAGCTCCAGTCCCTTGCTGGCCAGCAAAACGCCGGTCTGGCGCAGCAAGTTCATCGTGGCGGCCATTGCCATGGGATTTGCGGTACTGGCGGCACGGGCGGCGCATGTGCAGATTTTCGGTAATGCATTTTTTCAGCGTCAGGGTGAGGTGCGTTTTGTACGCACCTTAGAGTTGCCGGCCAGTCGCGGCCGCATCATGGACCGCAATGGTTTGATTCTGGCCTCCAACATTCCGGCGGCCAGTATCTGGGCGATTCCGGAAGACGTCAACGCCACGCCGGCGCAGCTCAAAGAGCTGGCGCAGCTGCTGGAGATCCCTTTCACAGAGCTGAGCAGTAAGCTGGGCAATGAAGACAAGAGCTTTGTCTGGCTCAAGCGCCAGGTCGAAGAGCCGGTGGCCAAGCGCATCACCGAGCTCGGTCTCAAAGGCATTCACCAGGACAGCGGATTCAAGCGCCAGTACCCGGATGGCGAAGCCACGGCACACGTGATCGGCTTTACCAACATTGAAAACACCGGCCTCGATGGCATGGAGTTGACTTTTGAGAAGCACTTGCTCGGACGCTCGGGCTCCAGGCGCGTCATCAAAGACGGTAAGGGCCGCGTGGTGGAGGACATCCGCGACAAAGTACCGCCTGTCGATGGCAAGGATCTGCAACTCTCGCTGGACAGCAAGGTGCAGTTTTTTGCCTATCAAAAACTGCGTGAGACTGTGACTGCGCAAAAAGCCAAGGGCGGCAGCGTGGTGGTACTCGACGCTGTCACCGGCGAAGTGCTGGCGCTGGCCAATTACCCCAGCTACATGCCCGACAAACGCAAAAACCTCACGGGTGAGCAGTTGCGCAACCGCGCTGTGACGGACACCTTTGAGCCGGGCTCGACCATGAAGCCGATCACCGTGGCCATGGCCCTGGAAGCGGGCCGCGTCACGCCGCAAACGCTCATCGACACCGGACCGGGCCGCTATGCGATTGGCGGCTTCAATATCACTGACACGCACAACTACGGCACGCTGACGGTCGAGGGTGTGATTCAAAAATCCAGCAATGTGGGCGCGCTCAAGATCGCGCAAAAAATGAGTCCGCATGAAATGTGGGACACCTTCACCGCATTGGGTTACGGGCAAAAACCGCAGATTCAGTTTCGCGGCGCTGTCACCGGCCGGGTGCGCCCCTGGAAAACCTGGCGTCCTGTCGAGCAGGCCACCATGTCCTATGGTTACGGCTTGTCGGCCTCGCTGTTTCAGATGGCGCATTCGTACACGGCCTTTGCGCATGACGGGCGCATCATTCCGCTGACCATGCTCAAGAGCACAGAGCCGGCGGTGGGTGTGAAGGTCTTCTCCCCTGAAAACGCTCAAGCGGTGCGGCGCATGCTGCAAATGGCGGCAGCCCCCGGCGGCACCGGTCAGCTGGCGCAGACAGTCGGATATTCGGTGGGCGGCAAGTCAGGCACCGCGCACAAGCAAGTTGGCAAGGGATACGCCAGTGACAAATACCGCGCCTGGTTCACCGGCATGGCACCCATCGACACGCCGCGCATCATTGTGGCGGTGATGATTGACGAGCCCAGCAACGGGCAGTATTTCGGTGGTGTTGTTGCAGCCCCTGTTTTCAGTGAAGTGGTGCAGCAAACGCTGCGCCTGATGAATGTGCAACCCGATGTGACGGTCAAGCCGCAAATCGTGGCCAACCCGGTGGAGGAGTCGCTGTGAACGCGTCTTCATCCACGCAGGCCCTGGCGACACCGCAAGCGGCTGCCAGCTGGTTGCAGCAGCACATCACCGGCACGCTGCGCTCTGACAGCCGCCATGTGCGCCGCGGCGACGGTTTTCTGGCCTGGCCGGGCGCGGCCACCGATGCGCGGCGTTACGTGGCCGATGTGCTGGCCGAAGGCGCTGCTGCCTGCCTGGTAGAGGCCGACGGTGCGCAGGCCTACGACTGGCTTGATGCGCGTGTGGCCACTTACGCCGGTCTCAAACGGGATGCCGCCCCCATCGCTGCTGCCTACTTTGGTCAGCCCAGCGAAAAATTGACAGTGCTTGCGGTAACGGGCACCAATGGCAAGACCTCAACCGCCTGGTGGCTGGCACAGGCCCTGAGCCGCTTGGGCCAGCGCTGTGCGGTTGTGGGCACCCTGGGTATTGGCGAGCCGGGCGCTGTGGTTTCCAACGGGTTGACGACGCCGGACCCGGTGATTTTTCAGCAAGCTTTACGCCGCCTGGTGGACGAAGCTTATGAGGCATGCGCTATAGAAGCCTCCTCCATCGGCCTGGCTGAACACCGCCTTGACGCTACGGTGGTGCACACCGCCATCTTCACCAATTTCACACAAGACCATTTGGACTACCACGGCACGATGCAGGCCTACTGGGCGGCCAAAGTCAAACTCTTTGAATGGCCCGGACTGAAGGCGACGGTCATTAACATCGATGACGCGCACGGCCTGGGCCTGGCTGAGGCATTGAAATCGCACGCCCTGGATGTGTGGACGGTGTCGGCCACCGGTCCTGCGCGGTTGAGGGCAGATGCAATTCGCTATGGCCTGAACACCATGAGCTTTGAAGTGCACGAAGGCCAGACAGTCTGTCAGATTCATGCGCCGGTGGTGAGCCACTACAACGTGGCCAATTTGCTGGGCGTGATCGCAGCCTTGCGCAGCCTGGGTCTGCCTCTGCAAAAAATTGCTGAGAGCTGCTCTGGTCTGAGCCCGGTTCCCGGACGCATGGAAACACTGGCGATCGAAGGCCGGCCGCTGGTGGTGATTGATTACGCCCACACGCCGGACGCCTTGGCCAAAGTGCTGCAAGCACTGCGGCCGCTGGCGCACCAGAGGGGCGGTCGGCTCAACTGCGTGTTCGGTTGCGGCGGTGACCGCGACGCCAGCAAGCGCCCGCTGATGGCCGCCGCTGCAGCAGCTGGCGCAGACCATCTGGTGATCACCAGTGACAACCCGCGCAGCGAAGACGCCAAGGCCATCATGGCCGACATACTGACCGGCTTGCCGGCATCGGCCTCAGCGCAGGTGCAAGCCGACCGGGCCATCGCGATTGTCACGGCAGTGCAGCAGGCCGGCGCACACGATGTGGTGCTGGTGGCGGGCAAGGGACATGAAAATTACCAGGAAATCCTGGGCCAGAAACTGCCGTTTTCCGACCGTGCGCTGGCTGAGGCGGCGCTGGCCAGCTACACCGCGCAAGTCTCAGGGGCAGGCGCATGATGACGCTGGCCCAGGCTCAAGCCATGCTGCCGGGCGCGCAGCTGGTGGGCGAGGCTTCACTGCAATTTACGCGTGTGCACACTGACACGCGCAGCCTGCGCAGTGGCGACTTTTTTGTAGCGCTCAAGGGCGAGAGGTTTGACGCCCATGATTTTCTAAGGCAAGCCGGCGCACAGGGCGCTGTCGCCGCGTTGGCAGAGCAGGGCTTGGCCGAAGCAGGCTTGCCGGGCTTGCAGGTGCTAAGCAGCAAAGCGGCGCTGGGAATGCTGGCTGCCGGCTGGCGCGCGCAGTTCACGCTGCCACTGGTGGCTGTCACCGGCAGCAACGGCAAGACCACCGTCACGCAGATGATCGCTGCCATCCTGCGCAACTTCAGGGGCGAGCAGGCATTTGCCACCGAAGGCAATTTCAACAACGACATCGGCGTGCCGCTGACGCTGTTGCGCTTGCGAGCCACCCACCAGGTGGGTGTGGTCGAGCTTGGCATGAACCACCCCGGCGAAATTGCCGAATTGGCCGCCATGGCGCAAGCCACCGTGGCCCTGGTCAACAACGCCCAGCGCGAGCATCTGGAGTTCATGGTCACGGTGGAAGCGGTGGCGCGTGAAAACGGTGCCGTTATCAGCGCCTTGGCCGATTCCGGCGTAGCAGTTTTCCCGGCCGACGATGCGCACACGCCGATCTGGCGTGCACTGGCTGGTGCGCGTCGCACCATCACCTTCGCCCTGGACAGTGCTGCAGACCTCAGCGGCAGCGCCAGCTGGACCGGGCGCAGCTGGCAAGTCAAGGCAACAACACCCGCAGGCGCCCTGGTCTTTGCGCTGAACGTGGCCGGTCGCCACAACGTTAAAAATGCCTTGGCTGCGACTGCCTGTGCGCTGGCCGCAGGTGTGCCCATGACAGCGATTGCCGCAGGGCTCACGGCTTTTGTGCCCGTCAAGGGCCGCTCACGCGCATGGCAACTGTCGCTGGCCGGCCAGCCGCTGACGGTGGTGGACGACAGCTACAACGCCAATCCCGATTCGGTGCGTGCCGCCATCCTGGTGCTCAGCGAGCTGCCGGGGCCCCGCCTGCTGGTTCTGGGCGACATGGGTGAAGTGGGCGAGCGCGGCCCTGAGTTTCATGCGGAGATCGGTGCCTATGCAAAGGCATGCGGTATCGAGCAGCTGGTCTGCACGGGTGTACTGATGCAGCACGCCGCCGCGGCCTGCCCGGGCGCACGCCATCACACAGATTTCGACGCGCTACTGCATGACGTCAGGCAACACCTGACGGGCTGCGCCAGCGCACTGGTCAAGGGATCGCGCTTCATGAAGATGGAGCGTGTGGTTGAGGACATGCAGCAACAAGCGGCGGCCGCATTACAGCCGTTTTCATCTGTCCCAAAGGAAAAAGCATGTTGATCAACCTGGCCCAGTGGCTGCAAACCCTGTCGCCTGAATTCGGTTTTTTCCGGGTGTTCCAGTACCTGACCTTCAGGGCCGTGATGGCGGCGCTGACGGCCTTGCTGATCGGTTTGATCGCCGGGCCTTTCGTGATCCGGCGCCTGATTGCACTCAAGATCGGCCAGCCGATCCGCGAGTACGCCATGCAAACGCACCTGAGCAAGAGCGGCACGCCCACCAT
>JBIKHX010000380.1:0-2668 GCA_044361945.1 Polaromonas sp.
CAGGAATCAGCTCCAGGTGGTCCACCACGGTCAAGCGCTCAGAGCGTTGCAGCCAGGCCGGGGCCTGCCCGTCGGTGACGATGTAGATGTGGCCATGGTCAGGAAAAAAGCGCTCCAGCGCGCGCAAGCTGTAGCGCAGCTCATCGTTGTCGCGAAAGCGGCCTTCGACATTGCCAAAAGGCGCAATAGCCACGCTGCAGGGGTCACTGAGGTTTTGCAATGCCTGCCGTCGCTTGGCCCGCCAGCGCGCGTCCTGACCGTCTACCCAAAGGTAAACGATGTCGATGGGAGCGTTGGTCAGTGTCGGCATCAGGCGGGGCGGTCTTGACCGCAGATTATCGGCCTAACGCCCGCCTGATAAGACACAACCACCTTACTTGGAATGCGCCCCTGCACCATGGACCGGTGGATGCGCAGCATGCGCGCCACCTTCCACCTTGATGATTCCGTCAAACAAAGAAAATTTCCTGCGCTGTTCAGTCGTCAATTTCTTTTCTGCTGCCGCCACTTTGGAAGCCAGCCGGCCGGCGGCTGCGTGCGACATGCCGGTCATGGTCAAAGCGCTGGCCTGCATCAGACCATCGCCACCGCACAGCTGAATGGTCCACTGCGCTTTTTCTTTTTTCAGCAAAGCCCGGCCGCCCCGGTCGTGCTGAATCCAGCCGGCTACGGCATAGTCGCCTTCAACCGAAACAGGCGAAACCTGCAGCGGTGCATCCGGCTTTTCAAACTGCTTTTTCAAGACATGCGCAATCGCTTTGTCTTCAGTCATGACTGCATGTGTTGCAACATCTTTGGCCGGAGCAGCTGCCTGCACAAACCCGCTGGCGCCGGTCAATGCAAGTACTGCATAAAGTAGCAGAGATGGAAATAGTTGGTTTTTCATGACTGTGAATCTTTCTTAGAGTCCTGCGAATTTGTATGTATGGTGGGTATCAGTGATCGGGCTTGCCGTCACCGCCAATTCCTTCAGTGTCGGTGTCGATGTTTGCTGCGCACGCACACCGGCCACGCCAGATCATGCGCGTCAGCGTCCGGCCTGCTTGAAAATCAGAGAAAGAGAGAAGGCGGTCCGCGCGAGGGGAGCGGCGGCGCAGAGACAAGCGCAATGTGAGCCGCTGCAATGGATTGCAGCGAATGCGCCAGAGGAGAAACTTTTGAAAATGAAAATCTGTTAACAGGTCCGGGGCCGGCAGCCGCTGCGCACAAAGGGCAGTCCATGCCGGCTGACACTTTGATGTCCGCGCCGTCCTCACCGGCGATGACCAGTTTCATACCGCCGGCAGCCGAACAAACCATCTGTATGTCGGCCGGCTGGACGATGGGCGAAGCAGTGGCAACACCGATGAAAAACGCAAACCAGACCAGCACCAGGCGGGCGGCAATTCTGGAGTTTCTCAACGCGTTCATGGCGCAAATTATCTCAGACGAAAAATGCTGACTACCGGCCCTGCAGCAACTGCGCGGCCACCGCCACCGCAATCACCTCGGGCTCCTTGCCCTGAATGCCGGGCACACCGATCGGGCATGTCACGTGCGCGAGTTCGTCGGCGCTGTAACCCCGCGCTTCAAGCCGGTGCCTGAAGGTGGCCCATTTGGTCTGGCTGCCGATCAAGCCGATAAAGGGTAAGTCGCCGAGCTTGCGTTGGCGCGCCAGGCACTGGGCCAGCACGTCCAGGTCTTCGGCGTGGCTGAAGCTCATGATCAGCACTCGCGAGCCCGGTGCCAGACTGGCAACCGCGCCGTGCACCGGCTCGGAGTGTTCGCACAGCACATGCGCCGGCACGCTGGCCGGAAATATGCCTTCGCGGCTGTCTATCCAGTGCAAGGCCACCGGCAGGCGGGCCAGCAACTCCGCCAGCGCATGGCCAACGTGGCCGCCGCCAAAGAGTGCGACCGGCATGCGCTGCGCGTCCAGCCGCTGACGCAGCGCCGGCAGACTGGCGGCGCTGACTCGCTGCAAACTCAGGTGCACCACGCCGCCGCAGCATTGGCCCAGCGAGGGGCCCAGCGCCATGCGCATGATTTCAGGGACTTCATCACCCTGCCCTGCCAGCAGTTCATGCGCCCGTGCCATGGCCTGGTGTTCCAGATGCCCGCCGCCTATAGTGCCAAGGCATGAATCGGCAAAGATGACCATCCAGGCGCCGGCGTCGCGCGGGGCCGAGCCCTCGGTGCTGTGCACCTGCACCAGCACCGCGGGCGCGGCAGCGAGCCTCGCGAAAAAAATTTCCACGAGCGGCGACATGCTGGGGGCTTTCGCGCCGCCGGCCGGAGGCTTAGCGGGCAGCAGGCGTCAGGACGGTCAGGCCGCCCATGTAGGGCTGCAGCGCAGCAGGCACAGCAACGCTGCCGTCTTCGCGCTGGTAGTTCTCCAGCACGGCCACCAGGGTGCGGCCGACCGCCAGGCCCGAGCCGTTGAGCGTGTGGACAAACTCGTTTTTGCCTTGCGCATTTTTAAAGCGCGCTTGCATGCGGCGTGACTGAAAGGCTTCGCAGTTAGACACCGAGCTGATCTCGCGGTAGGTGTTTTGCGCGGGCAGCCAGACTTCGAGGTCATAGGTTTTGCTCGAGCCAAAACCCATGTCACCGGTGCACAGCAGCATGACGCGGTAAGGCAGGCCCAGCGCTTGCAAAACGGCTTCGGCGTGGCTGGTCATTTCTTCCA
>JBIKHX010000381.1:0-2662 GCA_044361945.1 Polaromonas sp.
CACCGCAATGTTGTTGCCGTGTACGGTGGAGCTAAAGCCGCACTGCGGTGAGAGTGCCAACTGCTCCATCGGTACGTATTTGGCGGCCTCGTCAATGCGGCGCTTGAGCGTGTCTTTCGACTCCATCTGACCGAACTTGGTGGTCACCAAGCCCAGCACCATGGTCTTGCCTTTGGGCAGAAAGCGCAAAGGACGGAAGTCGCCGCTGCGGTCATCGTCGTACTCTAAAAAATAGGCGTCGATATTCATCTCTGACAGCAGCGCTTCGGCTACGGGCTCGTAGTTGCCAGCGGCTGCATGCGTGCTTTTGAAGTTGCCACGGCACAGGTGCATGGCCATCGTCATGCCTGCGGGCTTTTGCGCGACCACTAAATTGATGAAGTTGGCGTAACGATGGGCCAGTTCATTGGGATCGTCCCCCCGGCTAAGTGCCGCTGCACGCATTTTGTCGTCGCACAAATACGCCAGGTTGGTGTCGTCCATTTGCACGTAGTTGCAACCTGCGGCGCTCAAGCTTCGCAGCTCGTCACCATAAGCTTTGGCGACGTCCTCGTAAAACGCAGGCTCTAACTCAGGGTAGGCCGTGCGGCTGATGCCAGCACGTCCGCCGCGAAAGTGCAGCATGGTGGGCGACGGAATGGTGACCTTGGGTGTATGACCTGCGCTAACTTGCGATTGAAGGTATTGAAAGTCGGCCAGTTGAATCTGCTTGGCATGGGTGACTTTGTCCACAACGTGAATCGCTGGCGGCGCTAAATGCTCAACGCCATCCGCACCCACGGTGAGTGTGACTTCACCGACTTTGACGCCACCCAGTTGCTCAAGAAAATCAAGATGGAAATACGTGCGGCGGAATTCGCCATCGGTAATAGATTTGAGCCCCACACTTTGCTGGAACTGCACGATTTCGGTGATGGCTTTATCTTCAACGGCACGCAGCTGCTCAGGCGTGATTTTTCCTGAAGCCTTATCTGCTCTGGCCTCCAGGAGGTAAGCGGGGCGCAGAAAGCTGCCAACATGGTCGTAACGTGCGGGAAGTTTTGCCATTGCAATGAGGCTCCAAATAAAAAAACGGATGGGAAATTCAGCCGTATGAAGCCAAGTATGGCACGGGTTTTGGGCTGTTTAAGGCGCCTGGATTATGCTGATGGAGTGATTAATTTTGAGTCGGCACCCTAATACAGGGCCAGTTCGAAAAACGACTTTGGATCCATAGCTTTTGAATACATGTGCATGCAGCACAGTTGGTCAGTCCTCTGCCATGACGAGGCGTTGTGGCCTTTCGGCTCCAAGGCCAGTGTGCGCTGCATCATGAATCATGGTGGACAGGGTTACTAAGGAAAACCCTTGGGACAGGCGGGTGCAGCTTGCGGCATATTCATACTTTTTAAAGAAAATCACAATGAACCTTAAAACCACGCTTCTCGCTGCCGCTTTATTGGCTGCTGCTATCCCGATGGCTGCCCAAGCCAAGCCTTTCAAATGGTCCAGCGCCAGCGACATTCCCACGCTGGACATTCATTCTCAGAACAATGCGCTGGGCAATGGCGTTCATGCTGCCATTTATGAATCGCTGGTTTACTACAACAGCCAGACCTTCAAGATAGAGCCTTTGCTGGCAACTTCCTGGCGCGAGGTGTCCGGCACGCAATGGCGCTTTAACTTGCGCTCGGGTGTGAAGTTCAGCGATGGCTCCACGCTGACGGCTGACGACGTTGTGTTTTCACTGAACCGCGCCATGACAAAGACCTCCAATTACGCGGTCTACACCCAGGGTATCGACAAGGTTGTCAAAGTCAACGACAGCACAGTTGACATCATGATGAAAGGTCCCAATCCGGTTTTGCTCAACCAGCTGACCGAGCTTCGCATCATGAGCCGGGCCTGGGCAGACAAAAACAAGTCGCTGGAACCGAAGGACATCAGAACCAAAGACGAAAGCTTTGCCCACCGCAACGCCATGGGCAGCGGACCGTTCATGGTCAAAGAGTGGCAGCCCGACCAGAAACTGGTGCTGGTGCGCAACCCGGCCTGGTGGGGTGCAGCCAGTGCTCAGACCAATGTCACAGAGATTATTTACACCCCGATCAAGCAGGAAAACACGCGCACCGCGGCCATGCTGTCAGGTGAGATTGACTTCATTCTGGACCCCAGCCCGCAAGACCTTGCCAGACTGCGCGCCAGCGCAAATTTGAAGGTCATTGACGGCGTTGAAAACCGCACCATCTTTTTGGGCATGGACCAGTTTCGCGATGAGTTGCCCGGCTCCAATGTGAAGGGCAAAAACCCGCTTAAGGATGTGAAGGTGCGCAAGGCGCTCTACCAGGCGATCGATATTGAAGCCATTCACAAAGTGACGATGCGCGGCATGAGCCAGGTCACTGGCGCGCTGGTGGCGCCACAGGTCGCGGGCTGGACCGAGGCCGTGAACCGCCGCCATCCTTTTAATCTGGCCGAATCCCGCAGGCTGCTGACCGAGGCGGGCTACCCGCAGGGTTTTGAGGTTGACTTTGCCTGCCCCAACAACCGCTACATCAATGACGAAGAAATTTGCCAGGCCGTGACAGCCATGTGGGCCAAGGCGGGCATCAAGGCCAAGCTGCGCACCTTGCCGCTGGTGACTTATTTCCCGCTCATTCAGCGCTATGAGGCCAGCATCTAC
>JBIKHX010000382.1:0-2657 GCA_044361945.1 Polaromonas sp.
GCGGCAGATGTCGTAGACCAGGTCGTGCGCGTACTCGCGGCCGATGTAGGGGCCCAGGCCCATCATCACGGCTTCGGACATCACCAGGCCGTGCGTCATGTCGATGTTGCGGCGCATCTGCGCGGCGTCCACTTCCAGCCCCGCCAGAATGAACTTGGTTTGCTTGAGCGCGCCCGACATCAGGCAAAAAATCTCGGGCATGGCCACCCATTCGATTTCCCACGGGCCGGTTGAGCGCTCGTGGTCGGCCACCATCGCATCCATCAGCGAGGCGGCCAGTTGGCGCACCACCGAGATGTTGGCATGAATGTAGAGGCAGGAAATCGGGTTGCGCTTTTGCGGCATGGTGCTGGACGAACCACGGCCGGGCGCGAAGGGCTCAAACACCTCGGCCACTTCGGTTTGCATGAGCAGCTTGACGTCCATGGCGATCTTGCCGAGCGAGCCGCCGACGATACCCAGAAACGCGCCGACTTCGGCAAAGTTATCACGCACGGTGTGCCAAGAGATCAAGGGCTGGCCGAGCCCCAGCTCTTTCATGAGGCCGGCCTGGGTTTCCATGGCGCCTTTTTCCAGCGACGACAAGGTGCCCGAGGCGCCGCCGAATTCGCCCACCAACACGCGCGGCTTGAGTTGCTCGAGGCGCTCGCGGTGGCGCTCGATGCCGGCCAGGATGCTGGCCATCTTGTAGCCGAAGGTAATCGGCGTGGCTTGCTGCAAATTGCTGCGGCCGATGATGGGCGTGTCACGGTGCGCTTTGGCCAGCTTGGCCAGCGAGTCAGAGATGTCTTTCAGGTCGGCTTCGACCAGCGCCAGGCCTTCACGAATTTGCAGCACGGCGGCGGTGTCGGTGATGTCTTGCGTGGTCGCGCCCCAGTGGCAGTACTCGCCCAGCTTGTCTCGGCAGTGGGCGTTGATCTGGTTGACCACGGCAATGATGGGGTAGCCGATCTGCTCGGTCTTGGCTTTGAGCTGGGCCCAGTCGATCTGGCTGAGCTCGCAGTTCTTGACGATCTCTTGGGCCGCTTCTTGCGGGATGATGCCCAGCTCACCCTGCACCTTGGCCAGCGCACGTTCGATGACGAGGTATTTGGCGGTGCGGTTCTCGTCGCTCCAGACATGGCGCATGGCCGCGTCACTGAACATGTCGCCGAAGATCTTGGAGTCAATGATGGATGAAGGCATGGTTTTTTAAAAAAAGTAAAAAAGTAAGGTTGAAAGATCAGGATGAAGCCATGCGCGCGGCACGGGCCAGCAGGCGTTCGGCGCGCAGCAGCACAGGCCGGTCCACCATTTTCCCGTCAAGTTGCAGCGCGGCGCCCCCAGCGGCAGCACTGGCCTGCAATACGCGCTGGGCCCAGGCCAGCTCTGAGGCACTGGGAGCCAGCGCGGCCAGCACGGCGGCTACTTGGGCCGGGTGAATGCACATCTTGGCGCTAAAACCCAGATTGCGCGCTTGCAACATGTCGGCGCTGACCTGCGCCGCGTCCAGCGCCGGCGTGACGCCGGCCACCGGTGCGGGCAAGCCGGCGGCGCGAGAAGCCAGCGCGATTTGCGCGGCGGTCATGTGCAGCATCAGGCTGTCGGCCGGCACGTCCAGGTCGAGCATGAAGTCCAGCGAGCCGAAGGCCAGCCGCGCCACGCCGGGCGCTTGCGCGATGGCTTGCACAGCCTGCAAACCCCGAGCGGTTTCAATCAAGGGCAGCACCTGGCTGCCGCTGGGCAGCTGCGCCAGCACAGCGGCCACCTGCGCGGGCGACTCGCATTTGGGCAGCATCACGCAGCGCAGCGGCGAAGCGGCCAGCAAGGCCAGGTCGTCGGCATACCAGGGGCTGGCGTCATCATTGATGCGTACCAGCAAGCGCTCAGCCAACGCGCTTTGGCTGTGCAGCCACTCGGCCACGGCGCTGCGCGCAGCAGCCTTGTCGGCTGGCGCCACGGCGTCTTCCAAATCCAAAATGACGCGGTCGGCCCCAGAGGCCAGCGCCTTGGCAAAACGCTCCGGCCGGTTGCCGGGCACAAACAGGTAGGTCAGCGCATCGTCCGCCATCTGCATGGCCACGGTCATACGGCACCTTGTTCACGCAGCGCCGCAATGGCTTCAGCGCTGTAACCGTAGCGGCTCAAAATCGCGTCGGTGTGCTGGCCCAGCGCGGGCACCGCGTCCATGCGCGGCTCGCCGTGTTGCCACGAGCCGGGCGGCAGCAGCGCGGGAATGGCACCCGCCAAAGTTTCCACCTGCCGCCAGCGTTCGCGCGCCTTGAGCTGCGGATGCGCCCAGACTTCTGCCATGGTGTTGACCTGGGCGTTGGCAATGCCGGCGGTCTCCAGGCGCTGGGCCACTTGCGCGGCCGTCAGGCTGGCAAAGGCCTGCAAAATAAGCTTTGAGAGCTCGTCGCGTGCGGCGCTGCGCTTGGCGTTGCTGGCAAAGCGCGCCTCGTCGGCCAGCTCGGGCTGCAGCAAAACCTTGTCGCAAAAAACCTTCCACTCGCGCTCGTTTTGCAGACCCAGCATGACGGTTTTGCCGTCACCGGCGGCAAACGGGCCGTAGGGGTAAATGGTGGCATGGCTGGCGCCGGTGCGCGGCGGCGGCGGCGCGCCATCAAAGGCGTAGTACAGCGGGTAACCCATCCACTCGGTCAGCGACTCCAGCATCG
>JBIKHX010000383.1:0-2647 GCA_044361945.1 Polaromonas sp.
CCGAGCAGGCTTTGCCGCTTTATGTGCGCGACAAAGTGGCTCAAACCACCGATGAACGCGCCCAGGTTCAACGCGCGGCCCTGGCCGCCGCCACCTAAGTCGCCATGAGTGCACTGCCCCAGCTCCCATCGGTGCGACTTGAAACCATGACTGCACCCTGGTTGGACAAAGTCGCGCGCATCGAAAAAAGTATTTACGCCCACCCCTGGTTAGAAGGCAACTTCGCCGACTCACTGCACGCCGGCTACCCGGCGCAACTGCTGCTGGCCGATGTGGCACCTGAACAGAGCGAACTGATTGGTTACTTTGTGGCCATGAAAGGCGTTGACGAAGTGCACCTGCTCAACATCACAGTGGCCAAGGCTTACCAGGGTCAGGGCTTTGCCCGGTTGATGCTGGACGCACTGTGCCTGTGGTCACGCGGTCAAAACGCCCAATGGCTGTGGTTGGAGGTGCGCATCAGCAACACCCATGCACAGCAGGTCTACGAACACTACGGCTTTCACCAGGTCGGCACGCGCCGCAACTACTACCCCTTAAGCGCCTTCAAGCGCGAAGATGCGGTGGTGATGAGCAAACCCTTGAGCCCCGCATGACAGCCAGCGCAGCACCCCGCCCGCAGAAAGGCAGCGCATGAGCCTGGACCTGGACAAACGCCAGCGCGCCATGCTGCGCGAAATGGGCATACGCTTGTGGCAGCCCCCGGGCGCAGCCTTGCAAACAGCCACTTTGCCCCGTGCGTCTGCTGTGCGAGCGGCCGCACCTCCAACACCAGCACTGACACCGTCAGCTGCAAGCGCCACGGACACCAGCACAGCGCAGGGTGCGGCTGCTGGGGCCGGCAACGTGTGGTCGCTGGGCGCTGCACGCGCCATGTACGAACCTGCAGCCGGCGCTTCGGCGCGCTGGCTGCTGCTGATTGAAACGCCAGCCGACAGCGCTGCGGCCGAGATTTTTGCCGGCGACACAGGCAAGCTGCTGGACAACATGCTGCGCGCCGCCGGCCTGCCGAACAGCGCCCGCGCGGCCTGGGCGCCGGTGCAGCGCCTGGCCACAGCCGCCGGGCCGGACAGCGGCGAGCACGGTCTGGCGCTGGCAGTGAGCTTGAACGCGCTGGTGCAGGCCGAAAAGCCGGACGTGCTGCTCATCATGGGCCGGCTGGCGGCTCAGGCGCTGCTGCAAACGGCTGAGCCGCTAGGCAAGCTGCGCGGCCAAAAGCTTCAGCTCGCCGGCGTGCCCGCCTTCGTCACTTACGACGCGACTTACCTGCTGCGCAGCCTGCCCGACAAGGCCAGGGCCTGGGATGATCTGTGTCTGGCGCGGCAACCGGCCGCAAACAAGGGCAGCGCCTGATCAGCAGACTCTTCAAGCAGCAAGCGGTTCAGGAAACCAGCAGTTCTTTGGGCAAATTCACAATGAAATCGGTCATGGCGCTGGCGTCCGGCGCAGGCCGCATGTGAGCGATCATCGCGGCTGAGGCGGCCTGTGGATCAGCATTCCTGAAGGCCTGCACAATGGGCCCGTGCTGCTCAAAAGAAGTTTTGATTTTGCCGAGCGCCGCAAAAGCGTGCTGCCGGTAATAGCCTGTGCGGGTGCGCATGCGCAGCACCTCCTGGCGAAGAAAAGGGTTGCGGGTGGCCCGGTAAATCAGTTCATGGAAACGCAAATTGTTATCCTGCCAAGCGCTCATATCATCGGCCCGTACCGCGTGCTCACTTTCCTGGTGAATTTTGACAATAGCGGCCACTTCTTCAGGCAGCATGCGCTGGCAAGCCAGACGCGCTGCAACGCCCTCGAGTTCGGCCAGTAACTCCCACAAAGACAAGAGTTGCTGCAAGTCCATTTTGGCAACCACCATACCGCCGCGTGGCAAGCTGGTGAGCAAACCCTGCACCTGCAACTGAATCAGTGCCTCCCGGATCGGGGTGCGCGACACGGCATGCTGAGCCGCCAGCTCTGCCTCGTCAATGGCATCACCCGGCAGCAACAAACCGTTCTTAATGGCGCTTTCTATCTCCAGCCGGATCCTGTCACTGGCCTTGGTAAAGGCGGGCTTGGCGCTTTTCATTTTTGGACTTTCCCGCATTGATGAGTATTCATTATTCATGTATATTTATATTTATAGACCAAATACGTATGCAAAACAAGCCCGGACAGAAAACTGCCAGCAATCCCGACACGGTGCCGTCCGAAGCTTTGCGGGTCTTCGCCGAGACCGGCTTGGCGCAAAGGGTGACGCCAGCGGGCGAAGCTGAAGTGCGGCGCATGGCCCGAACGCTGCTTCGTCTGCAGCCGGCCGCCTTGTCAGCTATCGCCGCAACGGCCGCGCTGTCTTCGGCAGCCCAGCAATCTCCAGCCGACATGGCACAGAACTTCGCACTTAATTTGAAAACGCTGCCCGTATGAATCGCCTGCCAGCCACGCTCACGCAGTTGCAACGCAGACTGGCCGATGGACAGCTCAGCGTGCCTGAAGCCTTGCGCTTGCAGCGCGAGCGTTTTACCAGACGGCAAACGGCGCATGGTTGCGTCGTCCGGGCGCTGGACGCCCGCAGTCCGGCAGGTGCAGACGCAGCGACCAACGGCACACTGACCGGAATCGCTTTGGCGCACAAAGACATTTTTGACCTTGCCGGCTGGACACCGGG
>JBIKHX010000384.1:0-2645 GCA_044361945.1 Polaromonas sp.
ATTGACCAGCGCGGGTGTCGCCAAAGCGCAAGCTGGCGACAAATTGTCCGAGTCGGACAAGCAAAAACTCCTGAGCTATTTGCAATCCAGCCATGGCACTGCCAGCACTGAGCGCAAAAAAATCACCCTGGTCAAGAAGTCCACCACTGAAATCAAGCAGGCCGATGCCACTGGCCGTGCCCGCACCATTCAGGTGGAGGTGCGTAAAAAACGCACTTTCGTTAAGCGCGACGACGCTACTGACCAAGCGACTGAAGCCGCTACGTCGGCAGCTGAAGCACAGGCCGCTGAAGCAGAAAATGCCGACCTGATCCGCCGTGAAGACGAAGCCAATCGCAATGCTGAGCAGTTGCGCCTGCAAGAAGATGCCCTGGCTGAAAAGCGTCGCTTGCGCGAGTTGCAAGACGAAAAAGATGCGCAAAGCGCTAAAGAAGCGGCTGATGCCGAGCAAATTGCGCAGCCTGACGCCAAAGACGAGCCCGTTAAAGAAGTTAAAAAACCGGCTAAAGCAAGTGCTAAACCCGTGGTTGGCTCGCGCGTGTTCCCGGACAAAGACGAGCTGTCTGCCGCCGCCGCCGCGTCCAATGAACTGATTGCTGCTGATAAAGCGGCCAAAGCAGCCGGTGTCAGCGCCGCACAAGCAGCGGTCAAAGCCAAGGCCACGGCCGAATTCCAAGCCGATGCGGCCAAAGCGCAAGAGCTGCAAGACCGCCGTAAACGCGCTGAATCAGAAGCTGCCGGTATCCGCGCCATGATGAGCGCCCCCAAGCGCGCATTGGTGCCTCATATCGACCCCAAACTTGCTATCAAAGGCACTTTGCACAAGCCTGCGGTTGTTCCTGGTGCACCCACCAAAGCCTCAGTCAAAGCCGCTGCCCCTGCTGCTGCAGGCGCTGCTGCGGGCAAGAAAGAAGTCAAGTCGGAAAACCTGTCTTCCACCTGGAAAGACGAAGCAGCCAAGAAAAAAGAACTCAAAACACGCGGCGCCACACCGGTGCCGGGTCGCGGCAACTGGCGTGCTGGTCCGCGTGGCCGTCGCGCCGGTGACCGCGATGCGCGCCCTGATTCCAACTTTGTAGCGCCTTCAGAGTTCAAGGTGATTGAAGTTCACGTGCCCGAAACCATCACGGTCTCGGAGCTCTCACACAAGATGAGCGTGAAATCATCAGAAGTGATCAAACACCTGATGAAGCTCGGACAGATGGTCACTATCAACCAGCCGCTGGACCAGGACACCGCCATGATTGTGGTGGAAGAAATGGGTCACAAGGCGGTGACGGCGGCGCTGGATGATCCTGAAGCATTCACCGACGAGGACGTGCAAGGCCAGCAGGCCGAAGCCCTGCCTCGCGCACCGGTGGTCACAGTCATGGGTCACGTTGACCATGGCAAGACCTCGCTGCTCGACTACATACGCACAGCCAAAGTGGCGGCCGGTGAAGCCGGTGGCATTACCCAGCACATTGGCGCCTATCATGTGGAAACACCGCGCGGCATGGTGTCCTTTCTGGACACCCCGGGTCACGAGGCCTTCACGGCCATGCGTGCCCGTGGCGCACAGGCCACTGACATCGTGATTCTGGTGGTCGCAGCGGACGACGGCGTGATGCCGCAAACCCGCGAAGCCATCAAGCATGCGAAAGCAGCTGGAGTCCCTATCGTTGTTGCGATCAACAAGATCGACAAGCCCGACGCCAATCTGGACCGCGTCAAAGGCGAGTTGGTGGCTGAAGAAGTGATACCCGAAGAGTTCGGCGGCGACGTACCCTTTGTGGGTGTGTCCGCGCGCACCGGGGCCGGCATTGACGCTTTGCTCGAACAGGTGCTGCTGCAAGCCGAAGTGCTTGAGTTGCGTGCACCGGTTGACGCCCTGGCCAAGGGACTGGTCATTGAGGCCCAGCTCGACAAGGGTCGCGGCCCTGTGGCAACTGTGCTGATTCAGTCCGGCACTCTCAAGACCGGCGATGTGGTGCTGGCAGGTTCTACCTTTGGCCGCGTTCGCGCCATGCTGGATGAGAACGGCAAGACCATCAAGACGGCAGGACCATCGATACCGGTAGAAATTCAAGGTTTGACCGAAGTGCCGCAAGCCGGCGACGAGTTCATGGTCATGACCGACGAGCGTCGTGCCCGTGAGATCGCCACCTACCGTGCGGGCAAGTTCCGCAACACCAAACTGGCCAAGCAGCAAGCCGCCAAGCTCGAGAACATGTTCTCGGATATCGGTGGCGGCGAAGTCAAGATGTTGCCCATCATCATCAAGGCCGATGTCCAGGGCTCTCAAGAAGCGCTGGCGCAGTCCCTCCTCAAGCTGTCGACCGACGAGGTCAAAGTCCAGCTCGTGTACTCTGCCGTGGGCGGTATTTCGGAGTCGGACGTTAACCTGGCCATTGCGTCCAAAGCAGTGCTGATCGGTTTCAACACACGCGCTGACGCTCAAGCCCGCAAACTGGCTGAAAACAATGGCATAGACATTCGTTACTACAACATCATTTATGACGCTGTAGACGAGTTGCGTGCCGCCATGTCGGGCATGTTGACACCGGAGAAGAAAGAAGAAGTCATCGGCAATGCCGAGATTCGCCAGGTCTTCAAGGTCAGCAAGATCGGCTCGATTGCCGGTTGTATGGTCACTGCCGGAGTGG
>JBIKHX010000385.1:0-2639 GCA_044361945.1 Polaromonas sp.
CCACGCCGGTGAAAGTCAGTGCAAAGGCAAACAAAACACTCACCCGAAAGCCATACAGCAGCTGGGCCAGCAAGTCGCGGCCGCGGTCGTCAGTACCCAGCCAGTTGTCACGCGTGGGCCTGGAGGGGTTGGGCTCTTTGGCAAAGTAGTTCAGGGTTTTCGGGCCGTAGGGGTTGGGTGCATAGACAGCCCAGTTGCTTCCCGCAGACAGCTTGCTTCGAATGAAAGGGTCCAGGTAGTCGGTGGCAGTTTCAAAGTCGCCACCAAAGGTTTTTTCCGGGTAATCCTTGAGCATGGGAAAGTAATAAGTGCTCTCGTACTTCACCACCAAGGGCCGGTCATTCGACACCACCTCGGCCAGCAGACTGACCAGCACCAACGCACTGAACAGCAGCAAACTACCAAAACCCAGCCGGTTACGCCGAAAGCGCTGCCAGGCACGCGCTCCCGGCGAAGCAGAGGCCGCCCGCTCAGTGGCATCGGCTCGGACCTCTTCCCCAACGCCGGCGCGGATCGGGCTCAGCCCGTCCGCAGCGGGCGCCCCCTCAGGGGGAAGGCGGCCAGAGGCCGCATCGGGGGTGTCAGTCAAACCGTACACGGGGATCTACCCAAACGTAACAAAGATCGCTGATCAGCTTGGTGAGCAAGCCGATCAGCGTGAAAAAGTACAGCGTGCCCATGACCACCGGGTAGTCGCGCCGGATCACGCTCTCGTAGCTCAGCAGGCCTAGCCCGTCCAGGGAAAACAGCGTTTCGATCAGCAGCGAACCGGTGAAAAAAGCACCTACAAATGCGGCAGGGAAACCGGTCACTATGGGTATCAAGGCGTTGCGAAACACATGCTTGTAAAGCACCTGCCGCTCAGCCAAACCTTTGGCGCGGGCGGTGATCACGTATTGCTTGCGGATTTCTTCTAAAAAAGCGTTCTTTGTCAGGATGGCCGTGACCGCAAAACTGCCCAGAACCATGGCTGTGACGGGCAGTGCGATGTGCCAAAGGTAGTCCACCACGCGAGCCGCCCAGCTCAACTCGTCCCAGTTGCTGGAGGTCAGACCCCGCAGCGGAAACCACTGCAATTGCCCGCCAAACACCACCAGCAACACCACGCCCAGTACAAAGCCCGGTATGGCGTAGCCCACGAGCACCAGCAAGGTTGTTACCAGGTCAAAGCGAGAGCCGGCGCGAACCGCCTTGGCGACGCCCAGCGGCACGGCCACCAGATAGCTGATGAAAAAAGTCCACAAACCTAAGCTGATGGACACCGGCAATTTGTCGATGATCAACTGAGCTACATCCCGGTTCTGGAAAAAGCTTTTACCCAGATCAAAGCGTGCAAACTGCCCGAGCATCATGAAAAACCGCTCGTGCGCGGGTTTGTCAAAGCCATACAAAGCCTTGATCTGCTCAATGCGCTTGGGATCCACGCCTTGTGCGCCCCGGTAGCTGAATCCGCCGCCTTCGGCGCCGCCGCCACCGGCAGCACCCGCTTTGGCCTCGGCCAGGTATTGCTCAACAGGGCCGCCGGGCACAAATTGCACGACGGCAAAAGTGATCAGCAACACGCCAAACAGCGTGGGCACCATGAGCAGCAGGCGCTTAAGGATGTAGACCAGCATCAGCGCGCCCACCAGGTGTTGATGACCCAGCCCTCGCCAGAGGAGTAAGGCGGCACCTGCCCAGGCCTGCCCAAGCGCCTGTCGTTAAAAGCCATGCGGTGGGTGGTGGCTGTCCATTGAGGGATCAGGTAGTGACTGTGACTGATGACGCGGTCAAGTGCCTGGCAGGCGGGCAGTAAATCGGCTTTGGTTTTGGCGCTGGTCATGCGTGCAATGATCGCATCGATAGCCGGGCTGCTGACGCCGGCCATGTTGCCCGAATCTTCAGTCACAGCCGCTTTGCTGCCGAACATATCGGCGTATTCCTGCCCCGGGCTGTGGGTGCCGCCGTAGGCCAGGGAAATGATGTCGAATTCAAACTTGCTCAGCCGCTGCTGGTACAGCGCGAAATCGACAGCTCGGTAATTGAGTTTGATGCCAAGTTTTTCAAGGCTGCGCGCCCAGGGCGCCACCACCCGTGCACCACCTTCATTGCTGTCCAGGTATTCGATCACCATGGCTTCGCCCTTCTGGTTGCGCAGCACACCGTCTTGTACGGTCCAACCCGCCTGCCCCAGCAGGTCCCGCGCGCGTCGCAAGTTATCGCGCAGGCTGCCGGCGCCATCGGTGCGGGGCGGGGCAAACATCGCATCCATGGCCGCCGGCGCAATCTGCGAGCGCCAAGGCTCCAAGATAGCCAGCTCCAGCGGCCCGGGCAAACCGCTGGCCTGGCAGTCCGTGTTGCCAAACAGCCCCCGTACGCGCTGGTAAGCGCCGTAGAACATCTGGCGGTTCATCCATTCATAGTCGATGGCCAGGCCCAGCGCTTCACGCACGCGAACGTCTTTGAACTTGTCCCGCCGGGTGTTGATGACGTAGCTCTGAAAGCCAGACGGCAAGCGGTGCTTGAACTCGCCCTTGATCAACTCACCGGAGTCAAACTTTTTACCATTGACACGGCGCGCCCAGTCACCGGCAGAGAAAAACCGCATCAAGTCAAACTCTCCGGCCTTCAATGCCTCAAGCTTGGCGGTGTTGTCTTTG
>JBIKHX010000051.1:0-8998 GCA_044361945.1 Polaromonas sp.
TGTCACAGCCATGGATTGCATGCGGATTTCACCGCGGGCAATGCGCGGCAGCAGGTCTTGTTTTTGCTTGTCCGAGCCGTGCCGCACGATGCAGCCCATCACGTACATCTGGCCGTGGCAGGCGCCAGAGTTGCCGCCCGCGCGGTTGATCTCTTCCATCACCACGCTGGCTTCGGTCAGGGACAAACCCGAGCCGCCGTAGGCCTCGGGGATCAGTCCGGCCAGCCAACCGGCTTCGGTGAGCGCGGTGACAAATTTTTCAGGGAATGCACGGGCCTCATCGACCTCTTGCCAGTAACGCGAGTCAAAGGCTGTCACGACCTGGCGCACACCTTCGCGCAATTCAGGAAAATTATTTTTTTGCATGAAATCGGTTTCTTATTTGGCTGCTGTGGCGTACAACTGACCGCCATCGACGTTGATGACACTGCCGCTGAGGTAGCTGCAAAGGGGTGAAGCACTGAAGACGGCGAGTTGCGCCATCTCGCTGGGCTCTGCAAGGCGCCCTAGCGGAAACTGGCTGGTGAGCTCAGGCCAGCGCGAGGCGTCCCCGAGCTTTTTAATAGCCTGTTGCTCCAGCATGCCTTGCATGCGGTCGCTGCGCGTGGGTGAGGGGTTGATACCAAAGATGCGCACACCATGCTTCATGCTGTCGCCACCGACGCCGCAGGTAAAAGCCATCAGGGCCGCGTTGCCGGTGGCGCCGCAAATATAGTCCGCGCGCGGTGCAGCACCGGCCATGCCGATGATGTTGCAGATCACGCCGTGGCCGCGCGCCTGCATCATGGGCAGGTAGGCGCGGGTCAGGTTGATGTAGCCGAAGACCTTGAGCTCCCAGGCCTCTCGCCAGCGTGCTTCGCCCACATCTTCCACGCTGCCGCCCGGAATGGCGCCGGCGTTGTTGACCAGGATATCGACGTCGGGCACCAGCGCGCGAAGCTCTTCGGCAGAGCCTGAGCGCGACAAGTCCACCAGCATCGACGGGGGCTTGGGAAGTTGCGCCTGCGCAAAAGCCTGCTCGGCTTTGTCCAGGTTGCTACGCTCGCGCGCCACCAGAATGGGCCGGGCCCCTTCGCGGGCAAAAGCCAGGGCGATCGTCAGGCCGATACCGCGTGAACTGCCGGTGATGAGTACGCGTTTGTCTTTGAGTTGCAGGTCCATGGGTTTTATTGGGTTGGGTTAAATTATTAAACGGTAGTCGGTGGAACTTGAGCTGCATACCAGGTGGCCATGGATTCGCCGTTCATGAAGCAGACGTTGGGTGTGTTCATCAGCAAATCGAGCATGCGTTCAAGGCTTTCGAAACGGTGGGGCACGCCAATCAGGTGCGGATGCAGGCCGATCGCCAGCACGCGCGGCGTTGTCTGCGCTTCACGCTGGAACAGGCGCAAGGTATTTTCCAGGCGCTGGTACATCTCGTTGGAGCTGTGTTTTTCCACAGCGTAAATGATGGAGTCATTGACCTCCAGGTTGTAGGGCAGCGACAGCAAGGGACCGTTGCGGGTCTGCATCCAACGCGGCACGTCATCGACCACCCAGTCAAAGACGTATTCGATGCCCTGACGCCGCAGAATTTCGGGCGTGTCATTCGACTCGCGCAGACCCGGGCTGAGCCAGCCCTTGGGCCGCTTGCCGGTGAAGGATTCGATCATGTCCAGACTGGCAACGATCAGCGCTTCCTCGCCTTCGCTGTGGTTCAGCGCCTTCTGGTGAACCCCGTGACCGATGAATTCCCAGCCCGCTTCGCGCATGGCCTCGGCAGCCCGCGGGTAAGCCTGAATTACCCCCGCATTGAAGCTGGTGGATGCAGGCAGTCCACGCGAAGAGATGGCATGAATGATGCGTGGCAATCCGGCACGCATGCCGTAGTCGGCCCAGCTGAAGTTGGGCACGTCGGGCACGGTTTCCTTGCCGTGCGGCGGCGTGATGATGGTGCGCGGCATGGGGGCATCAAAAACCCAATGCTCCACGTTGACCACCAGGTGGACCATGATGGCGCCGTCCGGATGGGGCTTGAGTGGCGGGCCATCATTTGAAAAACAATAAGGAATTCGCGGGTTAGCCATAGGATGTTTGAAGAACCTTTTTGAGAGAATTGAACGTGTTTTGACATTTGTGCTCTGTCATCCGGTGTTCACCTGAAAGCAGCTTTGCAGGTGCGAGATCGGTAGCTGATACACAAGCGCCGGGGCAATTTTTTGGATTTTGTTTTATTTCACAGGAGTTTTCATGACTTTTATACGTTATGCCGCCACCGCATTGGTGGGCCTTGCAATCGCTACTTCCGCGTTGGCCATCACGCCCATGCCCAGCCCGATGCCGACCAAGGAGGTCATCACCATTGGTTACGTCAAGGTGGGTCAGGTGTCGCCGCTGCATCTGGTTGAAGAAGAACTTAAAAAGATGAACATTGAAGTCAAGCGTGTCGAATTCGTGCGTTACGCCGATGCCCGCACCGCACTGATTTCCAACTCAGTCGATGTTTCAGTGGTTGGCCCTGCCGATCTGGCGATTGCTGCCAGCCAGGGCACCAAAAACATCATCGGCTTGAGCGGCGTCGGCACATCGCCCAAGTACCTGGTGGTGCGCAAGGGCGTGACCATTAACACTTGGGACGACATCAAAGGCAAAAAAATTGCCGTTGCACCCGGCTCGGCTGTCTGGTTCGCTTGGGCCATGACCCTGGTTGAAAACAACATTCCTTACAACTCCTTTCAAGCCATCAATATCCAGGGCGGCGGTACAGCATTTGTGCAAGCCCTCAAGCGCGGCGACATTGACGCCATGCTGAGCTGGGAGCCCTTTGAATCCCAGGTTGTCGCCGAAGGCGCCGCCTACTTCGCCACCAAGCTCGCTGACTACAGCAAGTCCAAAGCGGTTGGCGCTGAACTCGGTTTGCTGGCTGCTTCCGGCGAGTCCTACGCCAAGCGCCGCGAAGTCATCAAGCGCTTCATGTGGGCCTACCTCAATGCAGAAGCCAAATTGGCCTCTGACAGCAATGCTTTCATCAACGCTTACTCACAGTACACCGGCCTGCCCCTGGAGATCACCCGCGAGTCGCACAAGCTGATCAAGCTAGGCGGCATCCTGGACCGCGAGCAGGTTGCCCGTCTGGCCGAAGCCTCGTTCAAACAAGGCGTCATCAAGACCGATGTGACCCGTCAAGCGGCTGAACTCTATGACGACAGCCTGGCCAAGGAAATCCGCGGCCGTTAATCGCTGCTGCCAACTCCAGAAACCGGCCTCCTCGGGCCGGTTTTTTTACGCCTTTACAAACCTACCGCTACATGAGTGGGGCTCAGTGCCCCCGGATCTTGTGCAGGATTTCCAGCTTCATTTCATTGAATGCCGTCGTTGCTGTCATTTCGATGGTGCGCGGCCGCGGCAGATTGACCTGCAGCATCGATTCAATGCGCCCGGGCCGTGCGGACATCACATACACCTTGTCGGCCAGAAAGAGGGCTTCATCAATATCGTGCGTGACAAAAATCACGGTCGGCTTGAGCCGGTCCCAGACCGACAGCAGCAACTCCTGCATGGACAGGCGGGTTTGTGCATCAAGGGCGCCAAAGGGCTCATCCATGAGCAAGATCTTTGAGCCCAGCGTCAGAACGCGGGCAATACCCACCCGCTGGCGCATACCGCCAGACAGCTGAATCGGCAAGTGGTGCTTGAAATCGTTTAAACCCATGATGGCCAGCATCTCGCCTGCATGCTCTTCGTAATCAGCCGGCTTGAGTCCCTGCGCCTTGGGCCCGAAGATGATGTTTTCCCAAACAGTCAGCCAGGGAAACAGCGCCGCCTCCTGGAACACCACACCGCGATCCGGACCGGGTGCTTCCATGGCTTGGCCGCCAACGGTGAGCGTGCCGGAAGTGATTTTTTCAAAGCTGGCGATGGCGTTGAGCAGTGTCGATTTGCCGCAACCCGAGGGCCCGAGCAAAGCCACGAATTCGCCGGGGGCAATGTCAAGGCCGATGTTTTCCAGCGCCCGCACCGGCGGATTACCAGGGTAAGTTTTGAAGACTTGGTCGATATGGATATGCGACATCGTGGTGTCCGTTTCAGTGGTTTTGCAGCAGACGCCACGTCAGTACGCGCCGCTCGATCCAGATGATCAGGCGGTCACTCAAAAACCCCATCATTCCGATGGAGGCCATGTCGGCAAAGACGATGTCCATGCGGCCGACGTAATAGGCATCCCACAGAACATAACCCAGGCCCGACTTGACGGCCACCATTTCGGCCGCCACCACGGCGGTCCAGGCGATGCCAAGCCCCAGGCGCATGCCCGTGAAAATATTCGGTAAGGCGGCCGGCAGGATCACGCGCAGCAGCAAGGTCCAGGGACTGGCACCCATCATCAGGGCCGCACGCACCAGGTTTTTGTCAACATCGCGAGCGCCTTGCGTGGCGTTGACGACGATCGCAAAAAATCCGCCCAGAAAAATCAGCGAGATAGACCCCATGTTGGTGATACCGAAGGCGGCAATTGAAAAGGGCAACCAGGCAGTGATCGGGATAGGCCGAAACATTTGCACCATCGGGTCGATCATGACCGCGGTGATACGGCTCCAGCCGATCATCAGCCCGAGCGGTATGGCCACCACCATTGCCATGACAAAGCCCACCGCCACCCGGCTCGCAGAGTACTGCACGTTCGCTAACCAGGTGCCCTTGTAAACGTCCAGACCCATGCCTGCCTGGCCAAAAATCCATTCATACCAGGCGCTCAGCACCAGCGAAGGGCTTGGCAGCATGGCTTGCATGCCGGGCCGGCTGCCAACTATTTGCCAGACGGCCAGTAGCACTATCGGCACGACGATACTGAGAATATTTCGCTGTTTCACAGGCGGGCCCTCCGGTATGAAATTTTGGTCTGCGCCATCATGTTCCTTTGATTGAGTCAGTGCTTTAGAGAGTCACGGTGTCGAAATTGGCCGGCAAAATGATCTCGACCATCTCGCAGTTGTGCGAGTAGTCCAGCACGGTGTGCTTGATCCCGTTGGGCTGAATCCAGCAAGAGCCCTGTTCCATGCGGATCTTGCCTTGGCCTTCATAGTCACCGACCATCCAGCCTTTGAGCATATAGATCATCTGGAACTGAACGCCGTGGTAATGCGGCAAGGACACCACCTTCGGGTCGCAGGGGCCGATCAGCCGGATCACATGTGCCTGCACCGCACCACCCGTGGCTTTGTCAACCGCCAGATCGCGGTAGTGCGCATAAGAGCGCAGTCCGGGCTTGAACTCAGCGCCTTGAAGGTGGGAGACAACGAATTTTTGCGGCTTCCATTGAATGACGGGAGGCTTGCCCGGCTTAGGTGCCTTGCGCTTGTCTTTCTTGGCGGCGGGCTTGGCGACGCGCTTGACCAGGGCTTTAACAGCTGGCTTAGCGGTTGGCTTAGCGGCTGGCTTTCGAGCCGGTTTGGCGACTGCTTTCACCGCAGGGCGAGCGACTTTTTTCGGCGCGGCTTTGGTAGGCAGGGTGCTGCTTTTTTTGGTCGTTGCCATGGTTTTTTCTCCGTGATGGGGTCTGAGCTGACAAAAAAATCAGAACGCACCCTGCGGGCGTAATTCGATCAGGTCGGGGCAGCAGTTCGGGTTGGCTTGCAGGGCGTAGGCCACGGCATCAGCAACCTCCTGCGCGGTCAATGGCTTGAACTTGCGGTTGGCCACCGAGGCCAGCACGTCGGGGTGATCGCTGCCGGTGCGAATGTCGGTATCGACCATGCCGGGCGCCACTTCAGTCACCCGGATGCCCGCGCCCTGCAGCTCCAAGCGGAAGGAACGCGCCAGCGCCGACAGGGCGTGCTTGGTCGCACAGTAGACCGACGCCAGACGGTAAACCTCGCGCGCCGCGATCGACGACATGAAAACGATGTGACCGCGTTTGTTGGCGACCATGGCGCGCCCGATGATCTGCGTGATCTTCAATGCAGCCAGCACATTGGTTTGGAACATCCAACTGCAGTCCTCTGGCGACAGATCCAGAATGGGCGCATAGCGCAACACACCCGCATTGTTGATGAACACATCCACCTCTGGCGCCAGTGCTTGTACTTTTTTCAGGTAGTCGTCATCGTTCAGGTCACCGGCCAGCACGCGCACGGTGCCTGCGGGGAGCGAATCTTTCAAGGACTGCAGCGCATCTTCGCGGCGCCCGAGCGCAATGATGTGCGCACCTTGCGCAGCCAGCGTCATCGCCGTGCTGCGGCCTATGCCGGCTGAAGCACCGGTGATTAATACGACTTTTCCTTGCAATGACTGCGTCATGTGGGCCTTGTTGTGTTGTATGAAAGGATCACCGGCCCTTGAACAGGGGGGTGCGTTTTTGTGCAAATGCTTGCCGGCCCTCGGCATAGTCTTCACTCGCAAAGCAGGCGTTCACGGCGGCGTTGATGGCATCCAGGTCGGGTGGCTCGCGTTGGGCCAGGCTGACCATGGTTTGCTTGCCGGCCCGGATGGTCAGTGGCGCATTCTCGGCGATTTGCAGCGCTAGCGCCTGGCAGTGGCTGAAGACGTCGTCATGCACCGACAGCACGATGCCGCGCTGCTGTGCCTCGGTCGCGTTGTAGACCCGGGCGCTGTAGAAAGCTTCAGCCGCAGCCATCGGGCCCAGGTTGCTGACCAGATTTTGCATGCTGCGGTAGGCGTAGCCCAGACCCAGCCTTGCGGCCGGCATGCGGAATTTGGCGCTGCCGGATGCATAGCGCAGGTCGCAACTGAGTGCCAGGCCCAGGCCGCCACCGTAACAAATGCCGCTGATGGCCGCAATCACCGGCAACGGGAAATGGGCCAGCGCGGTCTGTGCGTCGTCCACCGCGCGGTCGTAGGTGGCCACGCCGTCGCTGCCGCTGCGCTGAGAGTCGAATTCAGAAATGTCTGCGCCGGCCACAAAGGCGCGCTCGCCCTCCCCGCGCAGCACGACCACGCGCACCTCGGGGTTGACTTGCAGCTGCGCCAGTGTGGCGGCCAGTTGCCGCCACATGGCCAGTGACATGGCATTCATCCGCGCTTCGTTGGACAGCACGACAGTGGCCACATGGGCTTCGATGGTGTGGTGAACGCTGCCCATGGTTCAGACCACCGCATCTTGATGGAACTGACGGATTTCCTGCGCGTTGTAGCCGGCCTCTGCCAGCACCTCGTCCGTGTGTTCGCCCCATTCGGGGGCCGGGGCTACCACTTTCGAGGGTGTTCGTTCCAGGGTGACGGGCTGTGTGATGTAGTGCATTTCTTTTCCGAAGGGTGTCATGAGTGAGGTGGTCACGCCCAGGTGCTTGACCTGAACGTCTTCAAACATCTGGGGCACGGTGTAGACCGGGCCGCTCGGAACGCCCATCTCGTTGAGCTCGTCAACCCACTGCACGACCGTCTTGCTCTTGAAGATCTTGGCCAGTTCGGCGTTCAGCCGTTCGCGGTGTTGAACGCGCAGTGTCTCGTTGGCGAATTCCGGATCACTCAACCAGTCGGGGCGGGCAATCAGCTTGCACAGCCGCACCCAGTTGCCCTCGCCGGACGCGCCCAGGTTGAACATGCCGTCGCTGGCCTCGAACAGCCCCATCGGGCTGCTGGTCGGATGGTTGTTGCCCACCTGAACGGGGACATCCTGGTCATTGAGGTAACGGGCACCTTGAAAGTCCATCATGGCGATTTGGGAATGCAGCAGGGAGGAATGAACCCATTGCCCCTGGCCGGAGACCTCGCGCTCCAGCAAAGCCGTCAGGATGCCGAGCGCCGCATACAGGCCGGCGCTCATGTCGGCCACGGCCAGGCCGGCGCGCATGGGCCCTGATTCTGCATGGCCTGTGACCGACATCAAGCCGCCCATCCCTTGCAGAATCTGGTCAAACCCCGGCCGCCAGGCATAGGGTCCGTCCTGACCAAAGCCGGAGATGCTGGCCAGAATGATGCGCGGGTTCACGGCCGCCAGAGCGGCGTAATCCACCCCCAGTTTTTTCTTCACGTCGGGCCGCCAGTTTTCGACCACCACATCGGCGTCTTTGACCAGCCGCATCAGGATGTCCAGGGCCCCGGGTTTTTTGAGGTTCAAGGTCATCGAGCGCTTGTTGCGGTTGATATTTTGAAAGTCGCCGCCACGGCGGTTGGCGGCGAACATGGCTTCATTGGGATCAATGCCAGGCGGTGGTTCGATGCGGATGACGTCTGCGCCGAAGTCGGTCAGCATGCGCACGCAGTTGGGGCCAGCGCGCACACGCGACAGGTCCAGGACGCGAAATCGCGCCAATGCTTGAGAGGCCTGAATTTTGGGCATTGGGCTGTCAGTCTTGTAAGTGGGTAAAGCGTCGCGTGAAACCGTCGCTGCCAAAGCGCTCCAACTCTACTTCGTTGGCGAAGGAGAGCAAGGTTTGCTCTTGAAACGGCCTGGCGATGAACTGGGCACTGATCGGCAGGCCGCGGGCGTCAATGGCAATCGGGATCACCATGGATGGAAAGCCGAGGTAATTGACGAAGCCCATGAAGCTGTGCAGCGACAGAAGTTGGCGCACGTCAAATCCGGGCTCGCCGGGGGTGACGACGGCCCGGTCCGGCAAGGGCTGTGGCAGGGCTGGCAACATCAACAAATCATGTTGCTGCAAGTGGGCTGCGAAAAAAGCGCGGGCTCTTTGCATGCGGTTTTGCAGCGCAGCCCGGTACCAGTCAGCGGGTATGACCAAGCCCGGAAGGGCCACCGCTTCGACACCGCCCGTCAGCGAACCCTGGCACAAGCCGGTATGGTGGGTGACAGCGGCCTCGTGGTGCAGCACGATCTCTGACAAGGCAGTCAGCAGGGGCAGCTCGGGCAACAGATGCGTGCGCTCGCAGGCAGGCCACTGGCGGGCAAAGTCCTGCAGCGCTGCGGCCACACTGACGTCCAGGCGGTCTTCGGGTAGCCAGGCTTTCAGGCGTGGTGCAGACACCGCCTCGTGCAAATCGCCCGGGGCAGTCAGCGCCGCCAGCATCGCCCGGGCATCGCCGGCCGAACGCGTCAGCA
>JBIKHX010000386.1:0-2634 GCA_044361945.1 Polaromonas sp.
GCACCTGATTTTGGCTGGCGCCTTGCTGGGCATGGACGATGACAAGGCCAAGGTGTTTGACATCGCTATCCAGACCGGCGCTATTTTTGCGGTGATTCTGGTCTACTGGCAAAAGATCAAAAGCACGGTGCTGGCGCTGCCGCGCGAGGAGCCGGCGCAGCGTTTGGCGCTCAATGTGCTGGTGGCTTTTGTGCCGGCGGTGGTGTTGGGCCTGCTGTTTGGCAAGGCCATCAAGGCGAACTTGTTCAACCCCGTGGTGGTGGCGTCCACTTTCATTGTGGGCGGGCTGGTGATCTTGTGGGCTGAAAAGCGTCAGCAAAATAACCCGGCGACAGCGCGCGTTCAAGATGCTGACCACATGACTGTGATGGACGCGCTCAAAGTCGGTCTGGTGCAGTGCTTCGCCATGATCCCTGGCACCAGCCGCAGCGGCGCCACCATCATCGGCGGCATGTTGCTGGGGCTGTCGCGCAAGGCGGCGACAGACTTTTCTTTCTACCTTGCTATTCCCACGCTGATAGGCGCTGGCGTCTACAGCTTGTACAAAGAGCGCGCGCTGCTCTCGCTGGCCGACTTGCCCATGTTTGCCGTGGGCCTGTTGTTTTCTTTCTTGAGCGCCTGGCTGTGCATTCGCTGGCTGCTGCGCTACATCGCCACGCACAGCTTTGTGGTGTTCGCCTGGTACCGGATCATCTTTGGGCTGCTGGTGCTGTTAACGGCGCACATGGGCTGGGTGCGCTGGTCGGCCTAGGGCCGGTCAGAAGCCGACTCAGCTCCCGAAACTGAGCAGCGCGGCCTCGACCGCTGCAGCGGTGGCCAGCGGTTTCTCCATGGGGAACAGATGGCTGCCTTCGAGCATCATGATGCGGCCTTTGGTGACTTTTTCCGTCAGCGCCATGCCGACCCGTCCCATCTCGACCGAGTGCAAGCCGCCTACGTAGCTCACCGGACACTTGAGCGGGTGTCGCTTGAGCAGTGCCTCCAGGTTGTGGGGCAGGGTGTTGTAGATGGCGGTTTCGACGGCGCGGTCAAAGCTCAGCACGCGCTGACCGGCGTGGCTGCTGTCAGGCGCGGCATCGTGTGTGCCGTGGTCAATATAGTCATGCAGGACCTGCGGGTCCCAGCGGGCAAACATTTTCTTGCTGGAAAAGTGGGCCCAGGCTTCGTCACGGCTTGGCCAGAGTTGCTTGCGTTTGCTGCTGACAGCGCCCGGTGAGAAAGAGCCGACCACCATGGCCCGCTTGGCCACGCTCAGCGCCGTGGCGCGCCAGCCGCCCAGCACGGGCGCATCCAGCAATACCACCCCCTTGACAGGCAGGCCGCCCAGCACCGGGTGGCGAGCCGCGCACATCAGGCTCAAAAAGCCACCCAGCGAATGCCCAACCAGACAGGCCGGCTGGCCGGACTTTTCAACTTCATGCGCAGTGAAATCTGCCAGTTGCTGCACCAGGTGCGGCCAGTTGCTGCTGACCGGGTAGCGCGCATCATGGCCCAATTTTTCAATCGACTTGCATAGAAAACCGCGCTCTTTCAGGCTGTGCAGCATGACGCCGTATGTGCTGGACGGGAAGCTGTTGCCGTGAGAAAAAATCAGCAGACTTTTGGAGCGATTTAGCAAGACGTTCTTTACTTGAAAACTCAGATCAGTTTGTCGCCAGGGGTGCGGATTTTTTTCAGCGCATCGTGCCCCTCGGCAGGCCTCTTGAGCGGCGTGTCGGTGTGCGCGCCGTCCCATACCGGGTCATCGATGCTGTCAAACACTTCGCGCAGTTTTTTGCCCCAGCTGTTGTGCATCATGCGGTAGTAAGGGTTGTCGTGGTCAATGCAAACGAGTTTGTCGCTTTGCAGTTTGTCGGTTTCATAGACCACCAGGTCCAGCGGCATACCCACTGACAGGTTGGATTTCATGGTGGAGTCCATCGACACCAGCGCGCATTTGGCGGCTTCGTCCAGCGGCATGCCGGGCGTGATGACGCGGTCCAGCACCGGCTTGCCGTATTTGGATTCACCGATCTGAAAGTAGGGTGTCTCACTGGTTGCTTCAATGAAGTTGCCGGCCGAATACATCTGAAACAGGCGCATGCCCTCGCCCTTGATCTGGCCGCCAAAGAGTAAAGAGACATTGAAGTCAAGCTCGGCTTGCTTGAGCGCAGCGGCGTCACGCTCGTACACCCGGCGTACGGCGGCGCCGAGCACGCGGGCAGCGTCAAACATGCTCTTGGCGTTCCAGATGGTGATGGGCTCGCCGCCGTCTGCATCGGGCAGTTGTTCGACCTGCAAGATCTCGCGGATGGACTGCGAGATGGACAGGTTGCCCGCTGACAGCAGAACCATGAAGCGATCGCCCGCTTTCTCGTAAACAATCATTTTGCGAAAGGTGCTGATGTGGTCCAGGCCCGAGTTGGTGCGGGAGTCGGATAAAAACACCAGACCGGCGTTGATTTTGATGGCGCAGCAGTAAGTCATGCTTGTGTCTCAGGCTTTGTTCAGAAGTTTTTTGAGTTGGTACAAGGCGTCCAGCGCCTCGCGCGGGGAGAGCGTATCAGGGTCCAGCTTGGCGAGTGATTTTTCAAGCAAGCTGGCCTCAGCGGCGGGCAGATCCGGCGGCGGTGCAAACAGGTCCACCTGGGCGCG
>JBIKHX010000387.1:0-2632 GCA_044361945.1 Polaromonas sp.
CATGAGGGTGATCAGGCCCATCAGGTGGCCGACCACGCGGCCGGTTTTGCCGCGGGCGAGTTCGGGCACGTCGGGGTTTTTCTTCTGCGGCATGATGGACGAGCCGGTGGTGAAGCGGTCGGCAATGCGCACAAAGCCAAAGTTCTGGCTCATCCACAAGATGAGCTCTTCGCTCAAGCGGCTGATGTGCACCATGCACAGGCTGGCGGCGGCGGTGAACTCGATGGCGAAGTCGCGGTCGCTCACCGCGTCCAGGCTGTTTTGGCAGACTTGCGGCTGGCCTTGCGCGTCCACCATGCCCAGCGTGCGGGCCACGCGTTCGCGGTCCAGCGGGTAGGTGGTGCCGGCCAGCGCGGCTGCGCCCAGCGGCAGCCGGTTGGTGCGGCGGCGCACGTCTTGCAGGCGTTCGGCATCACGCGCAAACATTTCCACGTAAGCCAGCATGTGGTGCGCAAAGCTCACGGGCTGGGCCACTTGCAGGTGGGTGAAGCCGGGCATGATGACTTCGACGTTGTGTTCGGCCACGTCGACCAGTGACTTTTGCAGATCGGTCAGCAGCTCGATGATCAGGTCCATCTCGCCGCGCAGCCACAGGCGCACGTCGGTGGCGACCTGGTCATTTCTTGAGCGGCCGGTGTGCAGGCGCTTGCCCGCGTCGCCCACCAGCTGGGTCAGGCGCGCTTCGATGTTGAGGTGAACGTCTTCCAGGTCCAGCTTCCACTCAAAGGCCCCGGATTCGATCTCGGCGGTGATCTGCGCCATGCCGCGCTGGATGTCGGCATGGTCAGCCGCGCCGATGATGCCTTGTGCCGCCAGCATTTCGGCATGCGCCAGGCTGCCCGTGATGTCGGCCTGCCACAGGCGTTTGTCAAAGAAAACACTGGCGGTGTAGCGCTTGACCAGCTCGCTCATGGGCTCTGAAAACAGCGCCGACCAGGCTTGGGATTTCTTGTCGAGTTGGTTTGTCATATAAGCCGGATTTTATCGGGGTGAAGGGGCAGGGCTCAGCGTGGGCAGCGTCTTTTAAGCTTGGTAGCCGTTCGGAAGTCGATATTGGCTGTACCGAGGAGACAAAGTCTGCATGCTAGCATTCGCTCAACACAACGATGACGAGGCAATTACGCGTGACAGCAGATACATCAACAAGCAAAAAACAGGGTCTCAAAGTCGTCATCGCCACCCGCGAAAGCCGTTTGGCCATGTGGCAGGCTGAACATGTACAGGCCTTGCTGCAAACGCAGCTGGGCTGGCAGGTCGAGTTGCTGGGCATGACGACGCAGGGCGACCAGATTTTGGACCGCTCGCTTAGCAAGGTCGGCGGTAAGGGCTTGTTTGTCAAAGAGCTCGAAACCGCGCTGGCCGACGGCCGTGCAGACATTGCCGTGCATTCGCTCAAAGACGTGCCTATGGACTTGCCCCCGGGTTTTGCGCTGGCCTGCGTGATGGAGCGCGAGGACCCGCGTGACGCATTTGTATCTAACACCTATGCCAGCCTGGCCGCGCTGCCGCAGGGCGCCGTGGTCGGCACTTCCAGCCTGCGCCGGCTGGTGCTGCTCAAGGCCTTGCGGCCCGACTTGCGCATTGAGCCTTTGCGCGGCAACCTGGACACACGGCTGCGCAAACTCGACGAAGGCCAATACGACGCCATCGTGCTGGCAGCGGCCGGCCTCAAGCGCCTGGAAATGCACAGCCGCATTCGCGCCACTTTTGAGCCCGACGCCATGCTGCCGGCCGCCGGACAGGGCGCGCTGGGCATTGAGGTGCGGGCTGACCGGCAGGACTTGCTGGACGGGCTGGCCCAGCTGGCGCACATGCCCACCTGGCTGGCCGTGACGGCCGAGCGCACTGTTTCGCGTGCCATGGGCGGCAGTTGCTCCATGCCCTTGGCCGCTTTCACGACCGGCCCGCAAAATGCCGGCATGCGGCTCGAAGCCGCCTGGGGTGACCCGGAAGCGGCTTCGCCACTGGTGCGTGCACAGCAGCAGTCGCCGGTGCGCAACTTCTCAGAGGCCGAGGCTTTGGGCGAGCAAGTGGCCGCGATGCTGCGCGCAGGGGGCGCCGTCTGGGCCTCAAATGGCATCACCTGACTCTTCGTCGCCGCAACCTCTTGCCCCGCTTGCGCTGCGGGGTCAACGCATCATCGTGACCCGCCCCGCCCCTGACGCACAGCGTTGGGTGGCGCTGCTGCGCGAGCAGGGCCTGCACGCAGAGGCTTTGCCTTTGCTCGAAATCACCGGGGCTGATGATCTGGTACCCGTGCATGCAGCATGGAGCCGGATGAACGACTTTGCGGCTTTGATGTTTGTCAGTGGCAATGCGGTGAAACATTTTTTTGCGGCCAGACCTGCAGATGCTGCTTCGTTGCCGGAGCAGCTTCGCTTCATGGCGCCCGGCCCCGGCACGGCCAGGGTGCTGCAGGCGCATGGGGTGCCGCTGGCACAAATTGACACGCCCGCGCAGGAAGCCAGCCAGTTTGACTCTGAGGCGCTTTGGCAAGTGGTGGGTGCGCGCGCATGGGCCGGGCAGCGTGTGTTGATGGTGCGGGGCCAGAGCGGGACTGCGGTGGATGCTGCGGCGCCGGGCCGGCAATGGCTGACGGCGCAGTTTCAAGCTGCCGGGGCCGTTGTGGATT
>JBIKHX010000388.1:0-2627 GCA_044361945.1 Polaromonas sp.
ACGCGTGGCCGGATCACCAATCATGCGCAGCACACGTTTTTTCGCATCGCGCAGACCATTGTGATAGTCCACCACGATTTGTGTTTCGGGGTCGTAATACATGGCGTTGATGGTGAAGTCACGCCGCGCCGCGTCATGCTCCATAGAGCCCCAGACGTTGTCGCGCAGCACGCGGCCCGACGAGTCCACGGCGTGTTTCATGCCGGCGAGCTCGCTCTTGCTGGTGCGTTCATTGCCGCCTACCTGCTCGGCCTGGCTGCTGTCAAGGTGAGCGCGAAACGTGGAGACCTCAATGACTTCGTGCTCGCGCCCGCGGCCATAGACCACGTGAACGATGCGAAAACGCCGGCCGATGATGAAAGCACGGCGAAACAGCGCTTTCACCTGCTCGGGGGTGGCGTCAGTGGCCACATCAAAGTCTTTAGGCCGCAGGCCGACCAGCAGGTCACGCACCGCACCACCCACGATGAAAGCCTCGTAACCGGCGTCCTTGAGTGTGCGCACAACGTCCATGGCGCGGTCGTCCACCAAGGCCGTGTCAATGCCGTGCGATTCGGGACCGACCTCGACCCTTTGGCCGTAAGGTGATTTTTTGCTGCTGCGGCCTTTGGAGGTGGCCGAGCTGTCGGTCTTGCCGAACAGCTTGTCGATGAATTTTTTGATCATGAAAAACTAAGTGAACAGCTCAAGTATGCGCCATTGACGCTCTTTAGCGATGGCGCGCAGGGCTGCGTCAGGGTTGGTGGCGACCGGATGGGTGACCTTTTCAAGTAAAGGCAGGTCGTTGATTGAATCAGAGTAAAAAACCGTCTCCACGCTTTGCCAGTCCAGCTGGCGAGCGGCCAGCCAGGCCTGAACGCGGGCGACTTTGCCCTCGCGAAACGAAGGCGTGCCGGCGATCTCACCCGTGAACTCGCCCCGCGAATCACGGGCCAACTCGATAGCGATCAGCTCTTTGACGCCAAAGGCAGTGGCAATCGGGCGGGTGACAAATTCATTGGTGGCGGTAACGATCACCACCTCATCACCGGCTGCCTGATGGGCCTGCACCAGCGCCAGCGCCTTTGGCTGGATCGCAGTGCCGATGATGGTCTGCATGTAGCGCGCATGTGCCTGCGCCGATTTTTCAGCGCCCTGGGCACGCATCGCACGTGTGGCAAATCGCACATAGTCATGAATATCCAGCGTGCCGGCCTTGTAGTCCTCGTAATACTGGGCGTTACGCCGCTTGAAATCTTCACCATCGCACCAGCCCAGCGCCAAGGTGAATTCGCCCCACTGGTAGTCGGAGTCCATCGGTATCAATGTGTAGTCCAGATCGAATAAAGCCACTTGCTTCATGGGTTGTCCAGCATGGATTTGATCAGGGGCACCGTGATGGCGCGCTGGGTTTGCAGCGAATAACCGTCGAGCTGATCGAGCAACTGCATCAGGTTGCCCAGATCGCGGGAAAAACGGCTGAGGATGAAGTCCATGGCCTCGTCACTGAGGAAAATACCGCGGGTGTCTGCTTCCTGGCGCAGCACGGCCCTGCGTTCGTTGTCGCTCAAGGCATGCAGCGCGTAAACATGGCCCCAACCGAGCCGGGTTCGCAGGTCCTCGCGCAAGGACAGGTCGGCGGGCGGCGTCAAGCCGGCGGCCAACACGCAACGCGGCTGGCCGTCAGCCGCGCTCAGGGCGTTAACAAACCAGTTGAAGGCCGCTTGCTGCTGCACAGCGGTGTAGAGGTGGCAATCGTCCAGCAGCATGGCCACCCAGCGCTCGTTAAATGGTGGCGGCTCCAGAACAGAAGCGTCCAGCCAGCCGACGCTGGCGCCTTGCGCGCACAACTCTCCGCCAAACGCCTTGAGCAAATGGGTTTTACCGCTACCGGGCTCACCCCAGAGGTAAGTAGGCACCGGCGAGCGCAAGCTGTTGCCGGCCCACAGTTGCAAATGCTTGAGAGCGGCCTCATTAGGGCCGGCGAAGAAGTTGGCAAACAAGGGGGCAGATGCCAGACCGATATCCAACGCGATCTGCTTCATGCCGGTAGTGCGGCAATGGCGCGTTGGGTCAAGAAAATTAGCTGCATAAGGTCCGGGCAGGGTGACCCTTTAGAATCATGACTCGGATTCTATCGGGCTTGACCCGGCCCACCTGCCAAGCCCGCCGAGCTGCGGACCTCAACCCATTTCATCAGCATGAGCCAATCCCCCCTTTCCTACAAAGACGCCGGCGTTGACATTGACGCAGGAGATGCCCTGGTCGAGCGTATCAAGCCGCTGGCCAAAAAAACCATGCGCGAAGGCGTGCTGGCTGGAATTGGCGGCTTTGGCGCGCTGTTTGAAGTACCCAAGCGCTACAAAGAGCCGGTGCTGGTCAGCGGCACTGACGGCGTGGGCACCAAGCTGCGCCTGGCTTTTGAGTGGCAAATGCATGACACCGTGGGCATTGACCTGGTGGCCATGAGCGTGAACGACGTGCTGGTGCAAGGCGCTGAGCCGCTGTTTTTCCTGGACTATTTCGCTTGCGGCAAACTGGACGTGGACACGGCTGCGGCCGTCGTGGGCGGCATTGCCAGAGGTTGTGAGCTATCGGGCTGCGCGCTGATTGGCGGCGAAACGGCCGAAATGCCGGGCATGTACCCG
>JBIKHX010000389.1:0-2618 GCA_044361945.1 Polaromonas sp.
ACCACCTTTTTCCAACGCGCCACATCATCGCGCATAAAGCGTCCGAACTCCTGAGGTGTGTTTGGTTTGGCGGCATCGATACCCATGTCCTGTAGTTTCTGGACAATATCGGGGGATTGCAGGATTTTTGAGACTTCGGCGTTGACCCGTGCCACTATGGCCGGCGGCACCTGAGCAGGCATGGCAAGCCCGAACCAAGTAGTCATGACCAGGTCAGTTTGCCCACGCTCAGTTATCGTTGGCACATCGGGCAGGAGAGGGTGCCGCTTGTTGTCAAGGATCGCCAGCACCTTGAGCTTGCCAGCCTTGACTTGGGGCCCAGCTAGGATCAAGCCTAATGTCATGAACTGCACGCGTCCGGCGATGAGGTCGGTTAGCGCGGCAGGCTGACCCGGATAGTTGATCATCTCCATCTTGATGCTGGTGTTATGCATAAAGAGCTCTGTAGCCAGATGTACCACAGTACCGCGTGCAGAACCCGCATAGGACAGCTTGCCAGGTTGCGACTTCGCATAGGCAATGAAATCAGCCAGGTTGTTGACCGGGAGCGATGCCGGCACAGCGAAGACAAAGGGGCTGGTGCCTAAAAAAGCGACCGGCTCAAAATCGCGTAAGGGATCGTATTTAAGGGTCTTTGGCCGCACGCTGGGTTGTATCGTCGTGGGCGGGCTGACTGCAACCCATGTGTAACCGTCGGGCGGACTTTTGGCAACCAGCTCGGTTCCAATGTTGCCATCTGCCCCGGGGCGCGGCTCTACAAGAACCGGTTGGCCTAAAGCCGGCGTGAGGCGGTCGGCCACAATTCGTGCAACGATGTCAAGTTGCCCGCCGGCGGGGAAGGGCACTACGATTTTGATAGGTCTTAAGGGCCATGTGCCTTGAGCAGTTGCAGTGTGTGGAATGAGGCCAACAAAAGTTGCAATTAATCCAAAAGCAATAAAACGAAACATAGTTATTCTCCGATTCGGTTGAATATTGGGATGACTTCAAAATGGCAATGCATGCTTGGGAAAGAGTTTGCGAGCAAGAAGGCGGAAAACATAGTCAGCCAAGAGACCCATGGCCCCGAGAGTCAGGATGCCGGCAAATGCGTTTGCTGTCTTAAGGAATAGTCTTGCGTTGTAGATAAGGAAGCCTACCCCCTCATTGGCGGCAATCATCTCGGCAGCCACCACACTCATGAATGAAAAGCCCATACCAACACGCATGCCAACCAAGATAGCCGGAACGGTTGCGGGCAGCACCACGCGCCACAGAACTTGTCGCTTAGTAGCCCCAAGACAAAGTGCTGCGCGGCTTGGGCTCTCATCCACCGTGGTCGCCCCCGCCATGGTGTTCATAAAGACCGTGAACAAGGATGTGTAAATGATGATGGCGATCTTGGAACCTTCGCCGATACCGAACCATAGAATTGCCACGCCTAGGAGAGCAATCGGCGGCACAAAGCGGAAAAAGTTAAAGAAGGGCTCCACCAACTGACGAACTAGCGTAATTCGACCTGCAAACAGCGCCAGTGGAATTGCTACCGTGCAACCAACAGCCCAGCCAACGAGAATGCGAAAATAACTGATGGCAACCGCATTCGGCAGCGTTCCGTTGACCGTCAGGTCAACAATGGCGTTACCAACTGATAGCGGCGATGGTAGAAAAAATGGCGAGGTTAGCGTGGCAGCTAGCGTCCATACAAAAAGAGCAGTCAGCACGGCAACGGCAGTCATGCCGCGTCTGCCAGATTTCTGGTTGGTCGATACTGGGCGGGGCAGTAAAAGGTCGTTAGCCTTATTCGCATCAATCATCAGATGGTTTCCTCGCGCAGTGAAGAATGCCCCGCTTCTGCGTCTATCGCTTCGCTCAGCTTATTGAACAAGTTGATAAAGTCTGTTGTCATGCGCTCGCGTGGCCGCGGTAGTTTGACCTCGAAAATTTCGCGAATCCGCGAACCGGGGCCTCGTGTCATGATGCCAATGCGGTCAGCCAGCCAGATGGCTTCGGCAATGTCATGGGTGACAAAGACGACTGTTCGCCGCGCAGCATCCCAGATGCGCGTGACCTCCTTCTGCATGACGCCGCGCGTGTAGGCGTCCAAGGCCGCGAAGGGTTCGTCCATCAGCAATATGTCTGGGCTGTTTGCCAAAACCCGGGCAATCTGCACGCGCTGCTTCATGCCACCTGACAACTCGCGGGGAAGCTTATGGCGATGATCCCAAAGCCCGACCAGTCTGAGCATCTCATCTGCTTCGCTGCGCCATATGGTCTCAGGCACGCCGCGCATGCGCGGACCAAAAGAAACGTTCTCATCCACAGTGAGCCAGTCGAAAAGCGCACGATCCGACTGAAACACCACACCACGATCCTTGTCGGGTCGGGTGACGGGCTCGCCTCGAATATCCACCCGCCCCCCCGTGGGGGTGACAAAGCCCGCGATCAGATTGAGAAGCGAAGTCTTTCCACAGCCCGACGGTCCAAGCAGGCAAAAGAACTCTCCTTCGTTCACATCCAGGTCTACCCCCTTAAGGGCAAGGTAGGAATTTTCATCATGGCCGTCAGAGAAATTCATCTCGACGCCACGCATCCTGATAGCACTGGACATGAGTTTCGGCCTAGTACTTGTATTTGGA
>JBIKHX010000390.1:0-2612 GCA_044361945.1 Polaromonas sp.
AGAGCAACAGAGACGAGCCGGTTCAGTCCGGGTGAAACGGGCAATCTCTACGCGCAGCAATACCAAGTAGGCCAGCGTTGATGTGGTTCCGCAGAGCTGGCGGGTAGGTAGCATTGAGCCGGCGGGGCGACCCCCGGCCCAGATTAATGGCGGTCACGTTCGTCTTTCGCAAGAAAGGCAAACGCACAGAATCCGGCTTATCGGCGAGCTTCACACTTATTTCAGATGCGGGGTTGAAGATGAACCCGTCGCACATCCCCGCCCGAAGATGCAGGCTGACCCCGGCGGCGGCTGCCTCATAGGGGGGTACCCCAAATCGGCTGCCGCCGCCGGGGTCAGCCCGCAGCGCACAGCACCAACACTCCCCGCGCCCATAACAAGGCCCCAAAGAAAAAGGCCACCTGAAGGCAGCCTTTTCAAGCAATCGAAGAACAGCCAGCGTCAATCGTTCTGCAAAGCCGCAATGCGCTCTTCAATCGGCGGGTGCGTGGCAAACAAAGCGCCCACACCACCGGCAATACCCAAAGCCGCCACAGACTTCGGCAACTCGCCAGGCACCATGCCGCCCAAGCGCGCCAGCGCGTTGATCATGGGCTGCTTGCGGCCCAGCAACTGCGCGGCACCCGCATCAGCGCGGAACTCGCGATGGCGTGAGAACCAAGCCACCACCATGGCTGCGGCGAAACCCAGCACGATGTCCATCAAAATAGTCGTCACGTAGTAACCAATGCCGGGGCCTGAACTCTGCGAATCGCCCTTGCGCAAAAAGCTGTCGACCGCATAACCCACCACCCGGCTGATGAACACCACAAAGGTGTTCATCACGCCCTGAATCAGCGTCATGGTGACCATGTCCCCGTTGGCAATGTGCGCGATTTCGTGGCCGATCACGGCCTCGATTTCTTCCTTGGTCATGCCTTGCAGCAAACCGGTGGACACCGCCACCAGCGCTGAATTCTTGAAAGCACCCGTGGCAAAAGCATTGGGCTCACCCTCAAAAATACCGACTTCAGGCATACCGATGCCGGCTTTTTGGGCCAGGCGGCTCACAACCTCGACGATCCAGGCTTCGTCCGCGTTTTGCGGCTGATTGATCACGCGCACGCCCGAGCTCCACTTGGCCACCGGCTTGCTGATCAAGAGCGAGATGAATGCGCCGCCAAAACCCATGAGCAGTGCGAATCCGAGCAGCGCCGTCAGGTCCAGGCCGTTGGCGGTCAAAAAGCGGTTTACACCCAGCACGTTCGCGACGATGCCCAGCACCAACACGATGGCCAGGTTGGTCATGACAAACAAAAAGATGCGTTTCATAAAAATAATCACTTTCGTGAGTTGTGCTTGTTGCAAAAAAAACTGACAGCCATTCAGATGGGGATCCATCCTGCCATATCAAGCGGCCGGGCTCAAGCGAAAGACCAGAGGATCATCATAAAAAGAAAGCACTTCGTTTTGCGCCCACCATCCCGGAACACCTAAAACCGGCAGGGGTAAAAAGATTTTCGCTGTCAGGTCGGCTTGACGCAGCGCGCCGGCGGCCCAGTGGTCCAGCCCGTCCAGGCTGCCTTCGGGGGCCGGTGCACGGTACACATGGGCGGTGATCGACTTGCGCGGGTTGGTCAATTTCTCCAGCAAAGCGTGGCCGAACAGCACCAGCCGGGCTTGGCGCCAAAGCGGTCGCAGCTCCACAAATAGCTTATCCCACTGGCGGGCCTGCAGCGCCTCCCACAGGGGCTGCGGCGCGCTGAGCAAGGCGGCGTTTTCGTCAAACACGGTCAGCGCATCGCGCACCGCACCGCGCAGCGGCTGCACGCCCGCCTGCGCAATTTGCACCGCCTGCAAGGCATTGAGGCAGCGCTTGGTTTCGGGAAAACGCAGCCAGCACAGGCCGTTGAACAAGTCATGCAGGTTGTCGCGGGTGGGTACCTGGCGCGTGTCAAAAATAAATTTTTCGTAGGCCTGGTCTGCCGGCAAAGCTGCCTGCGGCACAAAGTCAGGCATCCAACCCAGCGTTGCAGCGCCTAATGCCGACCGCCGGTGTAAAGCATTAAGCACATCCGCAACAGAAGCGCCAGCAGCCAGCAGCGACTCCACAGTGGCCGCCTCGATACGCCAGGGTGCCAGCCAGGGCTGCTGCCAATCAAGCGCCTGGCCCAGGACGCTCACACCGGCGTCTCAACTTTCCAGGCCAGCGCTTCGCCGGAGCGCAGCGGCTTGAGCTCAGCCCCGCCAAAAGCAAAGCTCTCAGGCGGCGTCCAGCTTTGGCGCTGGAGCGTGAGCGTGCCGGTGTTTCGTGGCAGGCCGTAAAAATCGGCGCCATTGAAGCTGGCAAAGGCTTCCAGCTGGCCCAGCGCACCGGCCGTGTCAAAGGCTTCTGCATACAGCTCCATGGCGGCATGCGCGGTATAGCAGCCGGCACAACCGGTGGCGTGCTCCTTGAGGTGCGCCGGGTGCGGCGCGCTGTCGGTGCCCAGGAAAAACCGCGCGTTGCCGCCGGTGGCCGCCTGGACCAGGGCCAGCCGGTGCTTTTCGCGCTTGAGCACCGGCAGGCAGTAGTAATGCGGGCGGATGCCGCCGGTGAAAATCACGTTGCGGTTGTACAGAAGGTGGTGCGC
>JBIKHX010000391.1:0-2609 GCA_044361945.1 Polaromonas sp.
CGCGCAAGCACTTCCATGCGTTCGCTGCGAGCGCTCAGCGCTTTAGCGTGTACGCCCAATGCGTTGTCCAAAATTTTCATGGCCTGACCTTTCCACCTTGGCAACCCGACAAGGGTTGTTGATTCATTGCGTGCCGATTTATTGACACATCCAGCCGTTTTTAAGGGGCTTCAGGCTTGTTGATGCAAATCGCATGCCAGCGTGTTGATTGCCGCTTTTAAGCCGTTTGTGGTGATTTAAATGAATAGCAAGTGCGCGGCTAGACCCCCAGTCCGTGGCGTCATCCTCGCGAAAGCGGGGATCGAGCCCTCAAATTGAAGCCGGCCAAAAGCGGCAAGGCAGCGGCAATGTCTTGCCGCTGCCTTGCCGCTGAAGGAATTAGCGAAGTTGCGAGCCAGAGTCCGGGGACTGGGGGGTGTTTTCGTCGTAAGCCGCAGTGCGCATTGTTTGCAGGCGGCTGTTGGCCGGACTGTTCAGACCCAGGCGGTCTGCGGCGTTTTTCAGCAAGCCCTGCAAAATGGACTGGCGTGTCATGGGCGAGTTGCTGTCTCGCCCTTCATATAAAGACTTGGCCTGCGTGCCGCTGACAGACAGCGGCGCGTCACTGCGGGTTTCGCTGCGGGCCGATGGCATCAACACCGAGAGGTAAAGGTCGTCCAGCCCGGCAGGGCCTTTGCCTTTGAGCCCCACATCGTCGAAGTACTTATCGACCAGATGAAGCTGCTGGTAAACGCTCAAGTCCAGTATGGCCTTGGGGTTGGCCGCATAACCGGCACTGGCAGCGCCGCGGTCGGCGCCGTCACAAAACTGAATGATGCCGTGGCAGCGCTGGTTGGAGGCGCGCGGGTTCATGCCGTCACTCTCCATCAGGGTCATGCGGGCAAAGTCGTCGGGATTGAAGCGATGGGTTTTGGCCAGCTCCAGAATTTTGTCGCGCACATCACCTTTTTCATTGGCGGGAATAAAGCCTTTGCTGACGGCGCGGTTGAGCGTTTTGTCGAGCACTTCATGGCGCAGTGGCGCCGGCGCGCTCTTGGCAGCTTGCGGGGCAGCAGCCACACCGGCGGCCTGAAAGCTTTGCAAGGCGGTGGCAGCCGGGGGCGGTGGGCGAAAGACCACTGTGCTGATCTGCCCTGACAGGCTGGCTTCCAGGTCCATCGAGAGCTGGCTCAGGTTGATCTGCTGACCAGGAAAAATACGGTTGACGTTGCTGATCTTGTTGGCGCTAGCGACTTGCTGCACCATTCGCATGGTTTGTGAGCCGCTGAGCTGCACCCCCATGGACTGGGCATGCTCTTTGACGATGTCGCTGAGCGTGTCGCCGGAAACCACTTTATGAATGGCAGCCGGGCCCCGGTCTGCGCCCTGCCCGGCAGCGGCGAAATCGGTTGGCGCAGACTGTTTGTTTTGGTTGAGCGCTAGCGTCAAGGGCTCGCTCAAACGAACCTGGTTGAGTGCTGCGCCGAAGCGGGTCGCAGCGCCTTCTGCTGCTTTGCCGCCTTGAACAGGGCGTGCAGGGTTGCCTGCCACCCGTTGTGAAGGGACTTGCCAGGCTGCTTTGCCGGCGGATGCAGATACCTTGTCATCAGGCCCCATGGCTGTCTCCTCGCGTGGGCTTGCCCCATGCGTCAAAATGAGTTGTCATAGCCTGGTGGGCTATGGGCTTGAAAGCGATCTTTTCCACTTGGTCTCTTTCTTGCAAGAATGTCTTTGTGCACCCTCTGTGGTGTCAATAAACCAACACCTTAATGGGCGTTTTGAACGATTGAACTGAATGAATGCAAATGCTGTGCCGACCTTTTAGTGTCAATTTCCGGCAGCCTTTGACCGGGGCGCTGGCCTGGCTGGCCGCCTGCCTGGTCTGCGGCCAGGCTTTGGCCCAGGCCGGCAATGTGCCGCCCGCACCGCCTGTTGCGCCCAGCGCAACGGCAGCCTCTGCCACATCGCCCAAAGACAAAATGCTCTTGCAGGTCCGCCAATGGGTGGGCCAAAACCAGAACACAGAGCCCGCCAAAGTTGAGATAGCGCCCATCGACCCCCGGGTCAATGTGCTGGAGTGCCCGCAACCGCTGTTGATCGACCTGCCCTTTGCCTCTCGTGAATCAGTGCGGGTGCGCTGCGCCCAGCCCGCCTGGCAGATTTACCTGCGGGTACAGACCACAGCGCCGGTAACGCCTGCGCCTGCGGCTACCAATCCAGCTCAGACCGCTCAGACCGCGCAGGCGCCTAAAGCGGCTCAGGCTGCAGCGCCAGTTAACCGGACCACCGTGATCACCCGCCACCTGATTCAGCGCGGCACCCAGTTGCAACCGGCCATGCTGGAAGAAGTCAGCCGCCCTACCCAGGGACTGGATCCGCAGGCGGTGTCGTCCTTGCAAGATCTTATTTATGGAGAAGCTGCCCGTGATTTGCCGGCCGGGCAAGTAGTACGAAGTAATGACATAAGGCGGGCTGTTTTGGTCAAACAAGGGCAATCCGCACTCATGTCGGTAGGCCAAGGCAAGGGCTTTGAGATCACCATCCGCGTTGAAGCGATGCAAGATGGGCGAATGGGTGAACAAATCCGCTTGAAAAATACGGAGTCGGGTCGATTACTAACGGGTACAGTC
>JBIKHX010000392.1:0-2608 GCA_044361945.1 Polaromonas sp.
CAGCAGCCTCTCGTTCGAGCAGCAGTCGCAGCTGAAAGGCGTTGTTCACCAGCTTGACGTCGACATGGGCAATCTGCAACCCGCGCTGCGGCACCGTGCGTAGCAGGCCTTCGGCTTCCAGGCGCGGAATCAACTCGCGCACTGCGCCCAGTGGCATGCCCAGCAACTGCATGAGTTCGCGCTGGGAAATGAATTGACCCGGCCGGATGTTGGCCGCCACGATCTGCTGTTGGAAGCTCTCGTAGGCCTGCGCCCGCAGGCTGCTGGAGGGCACGCGCGGCAGGCTACTCATCGCCGCCTTGCAAAACCACGCCTTTGCGCAAGATCACATTGCCATAAACACGGGTCTCGCCGGTCGCCACCACGGCAAATGCGCCTGCAGCCCGCTCGTAAAAAGCAAAGCGCTCCAACGAACCGGCCGGCGGGCAGCCGTGACGCGCCAGCACAGCCTGCATGTCCGCCACAGCCGGCGGCACGGCCTCGGCATCTCCCACCACCTGCATGGTCATGGCACCCTGCGCCACAAAGCTGTCCAGCGGCATGACCGACAACACCGCGTCCAGCACCCGCGCCACACTCACGCCGGGCAGGCGAATTAGTTCACTGGCGTGCGTGGCAGCGGGGAAATTGGCGTCGGCCAGCACAATCTCGTCGCCATGGCCCATGGAGGCCAGCACGTAGAGCAAATCGGCAGACAACAGTGGAGACAGACCTTTGAGCATGCAGCGCGCTAAAAAAAACAGTCAGCCTGAAACACTCAGGGTTTGAACTATTGACGACTGACATGTTAGCGCTAGGATGGCGGCTTATGTCTCGTCGTAAACCCCAATGCCCCGCATGATTTTCCCGCCCACCTCTCAAGGGCTGCGCCTCGGTCTGGGTGGCGCCGCCCTGGGCAACCTGTTCACCGCTGTTTCAGATGCCGATGCACAAACCTTGCTGGCGGCTGCACTGGCAGGCGGCTGCAGAACCTTTGACACCGCCCCGCATTACGGCCAGGGCCGCAGCGAGCACCGCTTCGGCCAGGCACTGCAAGGCCAGCCGCGGGACAGCTTTGTGCTGTCCACCAAAGTGGGCCGGGTCCTGGTGCCCGATGCCAGCGCCCCCAGAGAGCAACACAGCTATGTTGACGTGCTACCTTTTTCGCAGCACTGGGATTATTCGGCCGCCGGCGTGCGCCGCAGCGTGGAAGACAGTTTGCAAAGGCTGGGACTGGCGCGGCTGGATGTGGTCTATGTGCATGACTGCGACATTCATTGCCATGGCGAGCGCTACCCCGCCGTGCTCGCTCAGGTGGTCAACGAAGCTTTGCCCGAGCTGCGCCGCATGCAAGCCGAAGGCCTGCTGCGCCATGTCGGCTTGGGCGTCAACGATGTACAGGTGTGTCTGGATGTTTTGCGCCAGACCGATGTGGACGCGCTGATGCTGGCCGGCCGCTACAGCCTCTTGGACCAGAGCAGCCTGGCCGAGCTGCTGCCGCTTTGCAGCCAACGCGGCGTGCGCCTGGCGCTGGGCGGCGTTTTCAATTCAGGCATTCTGGCCACCGGCACGCGCAGCGGCCAGGCGCTGTTCAATTACGCAGCCGCGCCGCCCGAGTGGCTGGAACGCGCCGGCCGCCTGGAAGACATCTGCCAGGCGCATGACGTGCCTTTGCGCGCAGCAGCCCTGCAGTTTCCGCTGGCGCATCCGGCGGTGGACGTGGTCATGGTCGGCGCGCGTCATCAGCGTGAATGGCAGGACGCCGTCACCATGATGCAACATCCGATTGCCCCGGCATTCTGGCAGGCACTGCGCCAGGCCGGCTTGTTGCCGGAAGACGCGCTTGTGCCTGGAAGCGCCGCATGATCGACGCACACTTGCACAGCTGGCTGCTGTCCCGAGGCGACTACGGCTGGCTCACGCCGGCCCTACCGGCAATTTACCGCGACGTGTCGATTCCCGACTGGCAGGCCCAGGCCGCAGCGCATGGCATCACCGGCGGCGTGCTGGTGCAAGCTGCGCCCACCGAATCCGAAACGCAGTGGCTGCTGGCGCAGGCGCAACAGCATCCGGCGGTGCTGGGCGTGGTGGGCTGGGCCGATCTGCTGGCGCCGGACGCACCGGCCCGCATCCGCGCGCTGGCCGCCAACCCCAAGCTCAAGGGCTTGCGGCCCATGCTGCAAGACATCACCGACCCCGACTGGATTTTGCAAGCGGAACTGGCGCCCGCACTGCAAACCATGAGCGATCTGGGCCTGGTGTTGGACGCACTCATCAAACCCCTTCACCTGCCGCGCCTGCTGGCACTGGCCGCGCGCTACCCGACACTCAAGCTGGTGATAGACCACGCCGCCAAGCCCGACATCGCCGCCGGCCAGTGGGAACCCTGGGCCAGCGATCTGGCCAAAGTGGCCAGTCAAACGCAAGCCGTCTGCAAAATTTCGGGCCTGCTGACAGAAGCCGGCCCCAAGCCCCATCCGGACGCTGCCCAGCGCTGGGCCGCACACGTTCTGCAAGTGTTTGGCGAAGACCGCGTTATGTGGGGCAGCGACTGGCCGGTGCTCGAGCTTGCCGGCAGCTACAGCGCCTGGTGGCAAGCCAGCCAGCGCCTCAGCGCAAACCTGAGTGA
>JBIKHX010000251.1:0-3949 GCA_044361945.1 Polaromonas sp.
CCGCAATGTCGTGAATCTCGTTGTTGGCAAAGAGCCGGTCGCGCTCGACTTCCCAGGTGTTGAGCACCTTGCCGCGCAGGGGCAGGATGGCCTGGCTTTCTTTGTTGCGGCCCATCTTGGCGCTGCCGCCGGCAGAGTCGCCCTCGACCAGAAACACTTCGTTGTGCGCCAGGTCTTTGCTTTCGCAGTCGGTCAGCTTGCCGGGCAACACGGCCACGCCAGAGCCTTTGCGTTTTTCGACCTTCTGGCCGGCTTTTTGGCGCGACTGGGCGGCACGGATCGCCAACTCGGCGAGTTTTTTGCCGTACTCGACGTGCTGGTTCAGCCACAGCTCCAGCGTCGGCCGCACAAAGCTGGAGACCAGGCGCACCGCGTCGCGCGAGTTCAGGCGTTCTTTGATCTGACCCTGAAACTGCGGGTCCAGCACTTTGGCCGACAGCACGTAGCTGGCGCGGGCAAAGACGTCTTCGGGCAGCAGCTTGACGCCCTTTGGGAGCAGCGAATGCAGGTCCACAAAGCTTTTGACGGCAGTAAAAAGGCCGTCGCGCAGGCCGCTTTCGTGCGTGCCGCCGGCGCTGGTGGGAATCAAATTGACATAGCTTTCGCGCACCGGCTGGCCGTCTTCGGTAAAAGCCACGCACCACTGGGCGCCCTCGCCTTCGGCAAAGCTTTCGTGCGCGGCGTCGGCAAAGCCTTCGCCTTCAAACAGCGGTATCACCGGGTCGCCGGTGAGCGTTTGCGTGAGGTAGTCACGCAGGCCGCCTTTGTAAAGCCAGGTCTGGGTTTCTTTGGATTTTTCGTTGATGAGCGTGACGCTGACGCCGGGCATCAGCACGGCCTTGCTGCGCAGCAGGTGCGTCAGGTCAGCCATGGGCAGGGCCGAGGATTCGAAGTATTTGGCGTCGGGCCAGGCGCGCACGGCGGTGCCGCTCTTGCGGTCGCCCTCGCCGGCAGGGCGGATTTGCAGCGCCTCAACGACGTCGCCACCTGAAAACACCAGGTGCGCGGCCTTGCCTTCGCGCCAGGATGAGACTTCCAATCGCTTGGACAGCGCATTGGTCACGCTCACACCCACGCCGTGCAGGCCGCCGGAGAAGCTGTAGGCGCCGCCTTTGCCTTTGTCGAACTTGCCGCCGGCGTGCAGGCGGGTGAACACCAGCTCGATGACTGGGGCGTTTTCTTCCGGGTGCATGCCAAAGGGGATGCCGCGGCCGTCGTCTTCAATGCTGACCGATCCGTCGGTATGCAGCGTGACCTTGATTTTTTTGCCGTGGCCGGCCAGCGCTTCGTCGGCGGAGTTGTCGAGCACCTCTTGCAAGATGTGCAGGGGGTTGTCGGTGCGGGTGTACATGCCCGGGCGCTGCTTGACGGGCTCTAGGCCCTTGAGCACGCGGATCGAGCTTTCGGAGTAGTCGGTGGGTAGTTTGGTGGCCATGGCTGTGAAGTGAATTGCGCGGATTGTAGTCCGGGAAGCCTTTAACTACTGTATACAAACACAGTTAAAGGCTTGTTTTTCTCAGCACTGCAGGCGCTGAATCGTTACAGTTGCACCATGACCTCCACAACAAACCCCTCAGGGGCGCCGGATATTCTGGCGCCCAAACTCTCCATGTGGCAGGTGCTGGTGTGCGGCGCGGCCATCGTCACCCTGTCGATGGGTATACGCCACGGCTTTGGCCTGTGGCTGCAGCCGATCACGCAGGCGCAGGGCTGGACGCGGGAAACCTTTGCCTTTGCCATTGCGGTGCAAAACCTGTCCTGGGGCGTGTTTGGCATTTTTGCCGGCATGATTGCCGACCGCTTTGGGGCTTTTCGGGTCATCATTGCCGGGGCTGTGCTGTATGCGCTGGGCTTGGCCGGCATGGCGCTGGCGGCCACCGGGCTGCTGTTCACGCTGTCAGCGGGTGTGCTGATTGGCGCGGCGCAAGCCGGCACCACTTACGCTGTTATTTACGGGGTGATCGGGCGCAATATCTCGGCCGAAAAACGCTCCTGGGCCATGGGTGTGGCGGCGGCGGCCGGCTCATTCGGGCAGTTTTTGATGGTGCCGACCGAAGGCTTTTTAATCAGCAGCCTGGGCTGGAAAGAGGCCTTGCTGGCGCTGAGCGCCGCGGTGCTGCTGATCGTGCCGCTGGCTTTTGGCCTGCGCGAAAAAACTACGCCGGGTGCGGCACCGGTCAAGCGCGAGCAGACCATCGTGCAGGCGCTCAAAGAGGCTTTCAAGTACCCCAGCTTTCAGCTGCTGATGGCGGGCTATTTTGTGTGCGGCTTTCAGGTGGTTTTCATTGGCGTGCACATGCCCAGCTACCTGCGCGACAAGAGCCTGCCGCCCGAAGTGGCCAGTTACGCGCTGGCGCTGATTGGACTGTTCAATGTGTTTGGCACCTATGCAGCCGGCGCTTTGGGCCAGCGCATGCCCAAAAAGAACATATTGGCCGGCATTTACTTTGCCCGGGCCCTGGTGATTGCGATCTTTATCACCGCCCCGCTCACCCCGCTGAGTGTGTACATCTTCTCGGCCGTGATGGGCACGCTGTGGCTTTCCACCGTGCCGCCCACCAACGCGGCGGTGGCGCAGATTTTCGGCATCCAGCATTTGTCGATGCTCAGCGGCTTTATCTTTTTCAGCCACCAGATCGGCTCTTTCTTGGGCGTCTGGATGGGTGGGTACTTGTATGACCGCACGGGCAGTTACGACATCGTGTGGTACCTGACGATTGCCTTGGGGATTTTTGCCGGACTGGTGAACCTGCCGGTGCGCGAAACCCCGATAGTCCGCACGCCGGCGTCCGCTGGTGCAGGTGCCTGAAGCCATGCGCAAAGTCGCCCTCTGGAGCCTGGCTATTGCCGCCCCGCTGGCGGTGTTTGCGCTGTACACGCAGCCGGCCTTTCTGGTGATGATGGCCGACCAGCTTTGGGCTTGCTTCTGATGAGCGTTTCCCCATTGCATGGCGACGAGCCGGCTTCTGCGTGGGTGCGCCGCTGGAGCCACTTGGCGCCGGCCGGTGGCAGCGTGCTGGACGTGGCCTGCGGCCGCGGGCGTCACGCACGCTGGTTTGCCGGGCGTGGTCACCCGGTGGTGGCGCTGGACCGCTCGGCCGAAGCCATTGCGGCGCTGGGCCTGGGGGCAGAGCGCTGCGAGGCGCTGGTAGCCGACATTGAAACCGGCCCCTGGCCTTTGCCCGGCCGCCAGTTTGACGCGGTAGTGGTCACCAACTACCTGTGGCGACCCCTGCTGCAAACGCTGCTGGCCAGTCTGGCGCCAGGCGGCGTGCTCATTTACGAAACCTTTGCCGCCGGTAACGAAACCGTGGGCAAACCGTCGCGGCCGGATTTTCTGTTGCAGCCCGGTGAGTTGCTGCAGCTTTGCCAGTCACTGCGCACCGTGGCCTATGAAGATGGTTTTGAAACCGGTTTGGCGGGGTCCACAGGCCGCTTTGTCCAGCGCATTGCCGCAGTTCGCGAACTGCCAGCCGCCCTGCCTGCTCAATATCGGCTTGCCTGAGCCGGCGGCAGGGCTTTGCCGTATCGCTGTCTGAGTAGAATGCTCTATGGAACATGCCGCTCGTTGCGGCGCCAACCCGCCTGCAAGGTCAAGGTCCTTTTCACATGAAACAAATCACCGGCAGCATCGTTGCCCTGGCCACCCCGCTGCATGAAGACGGCAGCGTTGACTATCCCACTTTGCGCAAGCTGGTGGACTGGCACATCACCGAAGGTACCGACTGCATTGGCGTGGTGGGTACCACCGGCGAGTCGCCGACGGTCAATGTCGAAGAGCATTGCGAAATCATCCGCGTGGCGGTCGAGCAAGCGCGCAGCCACGGCGCCAAAGCGGTGCCCATCATGGCCGGTTGCGGCGCGAACTCTACGGCTGAGGCCATCGAGCTGACCAAATTTGCCAAAAAAGTAGGCGCCGACTGTCAGTTGCAGGTGGTGCCTTACTACA
>JBIKHX010000178.1:0-4935 GCA_044361945.1 Polaromonas sp.
CGGTCGACTTGCCCATGGTGCTCTACAACGTGCCCGCCCGCAGCGTGGCTGACATGCTGCACCCGACCGTGATGCGGCTGACCCAGGTGCCCGGTATCGTAGGCATCAAAGAAGCCACGGGCAATATTGAGCGTGCGCAGTGGCTGATCAAGGAAACACCGGCCGACTTTGCGGTTTATTCCGGCGACGACGGCACCGCCGTGGCGCTGATGCTGTGTGGTGGTCAGGGCAACGTGAGTGTGACTGCCAACATCGCGCCGCGCTTGATGCACGAGCTGTGCGTGGCGGCCGTGGCGGGTGACACTCAGCGCGCCATGCAGATTCAGCTGAAACTGCTGCCTTTGCACAAAAACTTGTTCATTGAAGCCAACCCGATACCGGTGAAATGGGCCATGGCCCGCATGAAACTTTGCGGTCCAACCCTGCGCCTGCCCATGACGCAGCTCGAGCCTGCCAACGAAGCCACCGTCGAAAACGCCTTGCGCGTTTGCGGCCTGATCTGAACTGAAGGAAAAAAATTGAAGATCCAAATGAACCCAAGCACCTGCATGCCCAACTCTGTTCTAGCTGTAGCGCTGCTCTTGTCGAGCATGGCGCTCAGTGGCTGCTCCACCATCAATGACACCCTGATCGGTGGAAAAATCGACTACAAATCAGCCGCCACAAAAGGCCCGTCGCTGGATGTACCGCCAGACCTGAGTCAGCTCACCCGTGACAACCGCTACGCCGTGCCTGGCGTGGCCGTGACGGCCAACAACTTCCAAAGCGACAAAGCCAATCGTGCCGGTCAGGTCGGCATCGCCACCAGCAGCGTGGGCGATGTGCGCATTGAGCGCTCGGGCAACCAACGTTGGCTGGTGGTCAACCGACCGGCGGACAAGCTCTGGGAGCCGGTTCGCGAGTTCTGGAAGACCAGCGGTTTTCAGTTGGCCATCGATCAGCAAGACCTGGGCATCATTGAAACCGATTTTGCTGAAAATCGCGCCAAACTGCCGCAAGACTTCATCCGTAACGCCTTGGGCCGCGTGCTTGAAAACCTTTACTCCACTGGTGAGCGTGATAAGTTCCGCACCCGCCTGGAGCGCACAGCCAGCGGCGGCACCGAAATCTTCATCAGCCACCGGGGCATGATTGAAGTGGTCACCAGCTCCAGCGGCACCAGCACTTCCACTGCCTGGCAATCCAGACCGGCCGACCCTGAACTGGAAGCCGAATTTTTACGGCGGCTGATGGTCCAGTTGGGCGTCTCGCCAGATCAATCCAAAGCACTGATCGCCGTGGATACGGCGCGCCAGACTTCCCGCATTGAAACCGTCAACAACCAGCAAGTTCTGCTGGTCAACGAAGGCTTTGACCGCGCCTGGCGGCGTGTCGGCCTGGGCCTTGACCGCACCGGATTCACTGTGGAAGACCGTGACCGCAGCAAAGGAATCTACTTTGTGCGCTACGTAGCACCTTTGTCAGACAACAAATCCAGCGGTTTCTTTGGCAACCTTTTTAGCAGCAAATCCGCCACCCCTTCGCCCCTGAAGTACCAGATTGTGCTGACTGCCAAGGGGGAGACGACTTCAGTGACAGTGCTCAATGCAGACGGCAAACCCGACACCACCGGCAATGCACAGCGCATCTTCAAAGTGCTTGCCGACGACCTGAAATAAGCACCTTAACTTTCTGCAGGGGTGCTACGGTTTAAAAACCTGGGCAGTGGCAGCACTGGCAATGCCACGCTGGTGCAGGCCCAAGGTATCCGGCACGTGCAAGTGCTGATCGATTGCGGCTTGGGGCACAAGCTACTGTCCGAGCGTCTGCAGCAGGCCGGCTTGGACGAGCAGTCACTCGACGCCATCTTCATCACCCACGAGCACGCCGACCACATTGGTTGCGCCAGGCAGTTCGCCTTGCGCCACCGCGTGCCGGTATGGATGAGCCGCGGCACTTACGCAGCCCTGGGCAACCCGGACTTTGATGGCTTGCTGCGTATTGCCGCGGACGGCCAGGCCATCGATCTCGGCGAGCTGGAGCTAAGGCCTTTTACGGTTCCCCACGATGCCCGTGAACCCCTGCAACTGAGTTGCACAGACGGCCAGTTCAAATTCGGCGTACTGACTGATTTGGGCCACGCGAGCGAGCATGTGCTGAGCCACCTGGCCGGCTGCCATTCCCTGCTGTTGGAATGCAACCACGATGCCGCTCTGCTGGCCCAATCGACTTACCCCGCCTTTCTTAAAAACCGGATTGCCGGGCCCTATGGACACCTGTCCAACGAGACTGCCGCGCAAATTGCTCGCGCCCTGGCTCACCCTGGTCTGGTCCAGGTAGTGGCAGCGCATTTGAGCGCACAAAACAACCGTCCGGAACTGGCGCTGAACGCACTGGCCGGCGTCGGCGCCCATGTTCACGCAAGTCCAGAGCTGTCTGTCGCCAGCCCCCAAAGCGGCACCGACTGGCTGGACGTCAAGGGTTAGGCTGCTGAGACGAAAAAAAGCCGCCCTGAGGCGGCTTTTTTCAGTCGTTGCTAAGAATTACTTCTTGGCGTCAGCAGCTGGAGCAGCGGCTGGTGCGGCAGCTGGAGCAGCAGCAGGTGCAGCGCCTGGAGCAGCAGCAGGAGCGGCAGCGTCAGCAGCTGGTGCAGGTGCTGGAGCTGGTGCAGCAACTGGAGCTGGTGCAGGTGCTGGAGCGGCTTCTTTCTTACCGCAAGCTGCCAGAGCGAAAGCTGCAACGATAGCTGCCAAAACGAGTGACTTGTTCATTTTTCAATTCCTTGATGAGTGTTTGAGACTGTGTTCAAAATGGCTAACCGAAAATAGTTAATCCATGTTTAAGGTGGGAAAGTTGTCGCCTCCAACCTAACTTCAAAGTATATCCGTATAAACCCATGCTTACAAAGCCGGGCTTATTGAGTTTTCACCAAAATAGTGCAAAAAAAAGACACTTCCAAGAGCCGTGCACTTCAGGGCTGATCTTTTAGCTTGGCCGTATGCAGCCAGCCAGCGTCCAACCAATCGGCCAGCAAATCTTTGGCATCGCGGCTGACCTTGCGCAATTGCGCCACGCTCAGTGCACGCTGGTCCGCCAGTTGACGCATCAACAGGGCATCAGCACCTTGGGCGCGGTAGCTCTCACCGTTGATAAAAATATGCTTGTCGTCATACATCATGCGGGTGCATGAATCGAGCGTCAGCACTTGTGAACCGATGGGCGCTGCCTGTGACGCCTTGCCCTCAAACCAGACTGAAGACTTGGGCTCAGTCAGGTACTCGCCCAAAGCGCAAGCCAGCGCCAAAGGGTCCTTCAGGGCCGCGGCCACCGAGGCACGGGCAAAGTCTGTCAGCGCTGGCGGCAAGGCAGCCGGGTGAGCGGTGGCCGGCTGCTGCGGGTCTTTGTAGATTTTGGGCGTGGCCAGCGCATCGCCGTCATCCGAGCAGTATTCAGCCAAACGCTGCAGTAAAGCACCCGCAATTTCAGCCTGTCCAGGCGCCCTGAAACCGATCGAGTACGTCATGCAGGCTTCGGGTTTGCCGTCTGCACCCGTACAGGCTTGGGCCACGCCATCATGCGCGTAGCGCGGGGGCAGGTACAGCATGTCACCGGCTTCGAGCACAAACTCTTCGGTGTAGTCGAAGTTTTGCAATATCTTCAGGGGCACACCATCTTGCAGCGTGAAATCGGTCTGCTTACCGATGCGCCAGCGCCGCCGTCCACTGGCCTGCAATAAAAACACGTCGTAGCTGTCATAGTGCGGCCCCACCCCACCGCCGGTGCTAGCGTAGGAGATCATCAAGTCGTCCAAGCGCGCGTCTGGCACAAACCTGAATTGCTGCAGCAGTTCATGGGCGCGTGCATCGTGTAAATCAACACCCTGCACAAGCAAAGACCAGGCGGGTTGACTCAGCGCAGGCAGGCTGCGGGGTGCAAACGGACCAGATTTCATGCGCCAGCCGCTGGCGCTCTGCATCACCAGGCGGGACTCCACACGCTCTTGTGCGGCCAGTGCGAACAGCTCGGGCCGGGTCAGAATCGGTTGAAAGCCGGCGATGGCCTGGCGCACCAGCAAGGGCTTTTTTTGCCAATGGCGTTTCATGAATTGCTGGGCTGAAAGACCGCCCAACAGGGCCAGAGCTTGAGTTGTATCCATGGGACAATTGTCGGATGAAAATCACCCCACAATGCGTTGTGTCCTTGACCTGGGTCATGAAAGACACCCTTGGCGAAGTCCTTGACGAGCTGGATGAGCCGGTTGAGTTTTTGCTGGGCGGTCAGGATTTGCTGGCCAAAATTGAAGAAACCCTGCAAGGCCATGCGCTTGGCGCCAAGATTGATCTGCATCTGGAACCAGAGCAAGCCTTTGGCGACTATGACGAGAATTTCGTCTTTCTGGAGCCGCGAAAATTGTTTCCGGCCGAACTGGAAGAAGGCATGACCTTTGACGGCCAGGCCCTGCCCAAAGGCACCAGCCCGGACACCCCGCGCCAGCTCATTTACACAGTGACCGACATCTACCCCGAGCATGTGGTGCTGGACGGCAACCACCCCCTGGCGGGCATCGCCATCCGTTTGTCGCTGAAGGTAGAGGCCGTGCGCGAGGCCACTGAAGAAGAAGTCGGTCAGGGCACACTGGGCACCGGTTTTTTCAAACTCGAAGCTGACGCTTCGCCCTTAACGGGCAACAACACACTGCACTGACAGCGCAGGCGATTGAGCCGCTCAACGCTTGCCGGTTGAGCCGTAACCGCCTTCACCACGCTCGCTGGCCACGAACTCGCTGACCACATTGAACTGGGCCTGCATCACAGGAACGATCACCAGTTGCGCGATGCGTTCCATCGGCTCGATGGTGAAGGCCACATCACTGCGGTTCCAGGCGCTGACCATCAACTGACCCTGGTAATCGCTGTCAATGAGTCCGACCAGATTGCCCAACACGATGCCGTGTTT
>JBIKHX010000052.1:0-8877 GCA_044361945.1 Polaromonas sp.
CGTGGTTGGGTATCTGACAGAAGTCAAAGGCCAATTGCGGGTTGCCGATATTCATCGTGATCTTGATGTCGATGGGCGGCATCTCGCCACGCTGCACTTCAGTGACTTCGGTTTCCAGCAGGCCGTCATAAATGTTGCCGGTGTCGCCTTCAGCGCAGCTCACCGTCACCAGCATGCCGTCCTTGAGGTGCTCGGTAGCGTCTCCGCAGCCGACCACAGCCGGAATGCCCAACTCGCGTGCAATGATGGCCGCGTGGCAGGTGCGCCCGCCGCGGTTGGTCACGATGGCGCTGGCGCGCTTCATCACCGGCTCCCAGTTCGGGTCGGTCATATCGGTCACCAGCACGTCGCCGGCCTGCACCTGGTCCATCTCGGAGATGTGCCGCACGATGCGCACCGGGCCGGTACCGATCTTCTGGCCGATCGCGCGGCCTTCGGTAAGCACGTTGCCCTTTCCCTTGAGCTTGTAACGCTGCTCGGCCTTGCCCTTGGACTGGCTTTTGACGGTTTCCGGGCGGGCTTGCAAGATGTAAAGCTCGCCGTCGGTGCCATCCTTGCCCCATTCGATGTCCATGGCGCGGCCGTAATGGTCTTCAATGATGAGCGCATACCGCGCCAGTTGCTCCACATCCGCATCGCTCAGCGAATAACGGTTGCGCAACTCAACCGGCACGTCGGTCGTCTTGACCAGCTTGCCGCCGGCCTTTTTCTCTTGGGCCGTGGTGAACTCCATTTGCAGCAACTTGGAGCCCAGGTTGCGGCGGATCACCGCACGGTGGCCGGCGCGCAGCATGGGCTTGTGCACATAAAACTCGTCCGGGTTGACGGCGCCCTGCACCACCGTCTCGCCCAGACCATAGCTGGAGGTGATGAACACCACGTCCTCAAAGCCGCTTTCGGTGTCGATGGTGAACATCACGCCGGCGGCGCCCAGGTCACTGCGCACCATGCGCTGCACACCGGCCGACAGCGCCACATCAGCATGGGCAAAGCCCTTGTGCACGCGGTAGCTGATGGCGCGGTCGTTGTAGAGAGAAGCAAAAACTTCCTTCATCTTGTGCAGCACGTCTTCAACGCCGACCACGTTCAAAAAGGTTTCCTGCTGGCCGGCAAACGAGGCGTCAGGCAAGTCTTCGGCCGTGGCCGAGGAGCGCACCGCAAAGCTGGCTTGCGGGTTGCCGGCGCTCAGCTGTGCAAAGCTCTGGCGGATGGCAGCTTCAAAATCAGCCGGAAAGGGCTGGGCTTCAACCAGGGCACGTATCTGCGCGCCGGCTGCGGCCAGCGCCCGCACGTCGTCAGTGTCGAGCTTGTCGAGCACGCCGTTGATTTTTTTGTCGAGCCCGGCATGTGAGAGAAACACGCGAAAAGCGTGCGCCGTGGTGGCAAAGCCGGTGGGCACACGCACCCCCTGGGGGCCGGTGGGCAGTTGCGAGATCATCTCGCCGAGGCTGGCGTTCTTACCGCCGACAGACTCGACGTCTGTCATCCTCAGGTTTTCAAACGGCACGACCAGGGCGGTCGCCTCAAACAGCTTAGACATAGAAATACTCCGGGAGGTTTTAAAACCGGGCAATTCACCACGTGCGGCAGCCAACCTTGTTGTTGTTTGAAGGGGTTGTTGCGGTGCATGGCGTCAGAAACTGGATAATTGATGATTGTAAAGGGCGGGGCCAGCGCAACCCGCCGTAACCCTGAACCGGACAGCCTACATGCCCCATCGCACCGTATTTTTCATCTCTGACGGCACCGGTATCACCGCTGAGACATTTGGCAACGCCATCCTGGCCCAGTTTGAGATCAAGCCCCGCCACGTCAGGCTGCCTTTTATTGACAGCGTGGACAAGGCGCATCAGGCGGTACGCCAGATCAACCACACGGCCGAGGTCGAAGGCAAGCGCCCCATCGTCTTCACAACGCTGGTGAATATGGAAGTGCTGGCCGTGATCAAAGCCCAGTGCAACGGCATGCTGCTGGACATGTTCGGCATATTTGTCGCGCCGCTTGAGAGCGAACTGGGCATCAAATCCAACCACCGGGTGGGCCGCTTTTCTGATGCCTCCAAAAGCAAGGAATACGACGACCGGATCGAGGCCATCAACTTCTCGCTGGCGCATGACGACGGCCAGAGCAACCGCGACCTGGCCGGCTCCGACGTGATTCTGGTCGGCGTGAGCCGCAGCGGTAAAACGCCCACCTCGCTCTACCTGGCCATGCAATACGGCCTGAAAGCCTCCAATTACCCGCTCATTCCCGAGGACTTTGATCGCCGGCAGCTACCGCCAGCGCTGGTGCCTCACCGCAAAAAAATCTTCGGCCTGACCATCGACCCGCAGCGCCTGAGCCAGATCCGCAACGAGCGCCGGCCCAATTCGGCCTATGCCAGCTTGCCCAACTGCAATCACGAGATTCATGAGGCCGAAGCCATGATGCGCCGAGAAGGCATCCGCTGGCTGTCCACCACCACCAAGTCGATCGAAGAGATCGCCACCACCATACTGCAGGAAATCCGGCCCGAACGGCTGGTGTACTAAAGGGCTGCGATACCTGCTCGCGCAATCTGCGCATCTTCGGCTGATTTGACGCCGCTCACACCGACGGCGCCCAAACAAAAGCCGTCTTTCATGATCGGCACAGCGCCTTCGAGCAGGCCTTCGACATACGGCGCACTTAAAAAAGAAGTCCGCCCGCCGTTGATGAGTTCTTCATAAATCCGGGTTTCACGCCGTCCCATGGCAGCCGTGTTGGCTTTGGCGGGCGCCATGTGCGAGGTCAGTGGTGGAGCCCCGTCGAGCCGGGACAAGTGCAGCAAATGCCCGCCGTCGTCCACGATGGCAATGCTCACGGCCCAGTTGTTTTGAAGCGCTTCAGCCTCAGCGGCTGCCGCTATTTTTTTGACATCACTGAACTCTAGGATTGGCTTGGTTTGCATGGCAATTTCCATCGAAAGCTGAAACCGCCAAGCATACGCAAGTCTGTCCAGCGCAGGGCAAACCGCAGAAAATGCAGTTTTCGGTCGAAAACCTTATTAAAAATAGGTGGCCAGTTCGGAAAATTTGCGCTTTCCGGCGGGAAGTCCATAGAATGCGTGTGTCTGCGGGATGCAGACTTTGTGCTAACGAACGCGGAGGATTTTTATGAACGACAACGTACAAACCCTGGACTACGGTCAAGCCATCAATTTGGCCGAGCGCAACAAAGTGCTGCGCAACACCTACTTGCTGCTGGCCCTGAGCCTGCTGCCCACTGTGCTGGGCGCCTGGGTCGGCGTGGCAACCGGCATCACCGCAGCGCTGTCGGGCATGGTTGGCCTGGTGGTGTTTTTGGTGGGTGCCTTCGGCTTCATCTACGCCATCGAGAAAACCAAAAATTCGGCAGCCGGCGTGCCCGTGTTGCTGGCTTTCACCTTCTTCATGGGCCTGATGCTCTCACGCATGATCGCCATGGTGCTGGGCTTCAAAAACGGCTCTGACCTGATCATGACGGCTTTCGGCGGCACCGCCGGCGTGTTCTTTGCCATGGCCAGCCTGGCCACCGTCATCAAGCGTGACATTTCGGGCATGGGCAAGTGGCTCACCGTGGGCGCCGTGCTGCTGATGGTCGGTGCCATCATCAACGCCTTTGTTGCTTCGTCTACCGGCATGATCGTGATCAGCCTGCTGGCTATCGGCATCTTCAGCGCCTTTATTTTGTATGACCTCAAGCGCATCATTGACGGCGGCGAGACCAACTACATCTCCGCCACGCTAGGCCTTTACCTGAGCTTGTTCAATGTGTTCCAGAGCCTGCTGGCCCTGCTGGGCATTTTTGGCGGCGAGCGCGACTGACGCCTGGCCCACGCCAAAATTAAAAAAGGGCCGCAAGGCCCTTTTTTCATGCGCCAGCGAAAAGCCTCAAGGCCGCTCGAACACCGCTATCGACTCCACATGCGCCGTGTGCGGAAACATGTTGATCACGCCAGCACTGACGCAGCGGTAGCCGGCCTCATTGACCAACAGACCCGCGTCGCGCGCCAGCGTAGCGGGGTTGCAACTCACATAGACGATGCGCTGGGGCGCAGACCAGCCGGCTGGCGGCGTGACGGCCGGAATGGCGTGCACGCCCGTGTCCACGCCGTCTTCATAAACCGTAGCGCGCACCGGGCCGTGAGGATGCAAGGCCACCAGTGACTTAAAGAGCTCAAAAGCGCCTTCACGCGGCGGGTCCACCAGCCATTTATCGGCCTGGCCGTCTTGCACCAGCAGGGCTGGGGTCATTTCAAACAGATTTCGCGCCACAAACAGCGTAGGCGCCAGCGGTGCCAGACCGGCTGCCGGTCGCGTGACCTGGTTGCTGGCGTAGTTGGCCTGCGAGCGTTCCACCAGCACCTCGCTACCCTCGATGCCCAGCACCTCCCGGGCGCCGGTGGCCAGCGGCAATGTGAAGTTACCCAGGCCGCAAAACCAGTCGATCACGCGTTCGTGCGGCGCCACCGCCAGCAGGCGCAAAGCGCGCGCCACCAGAACGCGGTTGATGAAAGGGTTGACCTGTGTGAAGTCGGTTGGCTTGAAAGGCATGCTCACGCCGTAGTCGGGCAGGTTGTAGGCCAGTTGTGGCTCACCCGCTTTCAAAGGGTCCAGCAGCTTGACGGTCTCAGGTCCTTTCGATTGCAGCCACCACTGCAGCCCCGGCCGCGCGCCGGCAAAGCTGCGCAGGCGCGCCAGATCCGCATCGCTCAAGGGTTCCATGTGGCGCAGCACCATCGCCGTCACGGCTGGTGAGCCGTCGCCAGGCGCGTCGCCGCAGGCCAGCTCGATTTGCGGCAGGGTCTCGCGCGCCTGCATGGCGCCAATGAGTTCGCGCAGCGGCATCAGCATGTCGCTGACATGCTGCGGCAACACATAGCATTCATGAATGTCAGCAACATAAGTGCTTTTGCGCTCATGAAAACCGACCAGCACCATGCCTTTTTTGCGCACATAGCGCACCGACAGACGGGCGCGAAAGCGGTAGTGCCAGGCCGGCCCTTCGATGGCGCGCAGAATGTTTTCAGAGCGTACTTTGCCCAGGTGCCAGAGGTTGTCTTCCAGCACGCGCTGTTTGACGGCGACCTGAGCACTGACATGCAAGTGCTGCATCTTGCAGCCGCCACAGGCGCCCACGTGCATGCCGAAATGTGGGCAGCCGGGTTTGACGCGCTGCGCAGATTCACGCTCGAGGGTGCTCAGCGTGGCTTTTTCAAAACTGGTTTTTTTGCGGAACACATTGGCAGTGACGCGCTCAAAAGGCAAGGCGCCTTCGATGAAAACCACCTTGCCATCGGCCCGGTGTGCAATGCCCTGGGCCTCCATGTCAAGGGACTCCACGTCCAGAAAGTCAGACGGGTATTCGGGCGCCAGAGTCCACGCCAGTGGTTTTTTTTCTTCTGTCATGCACCGATTGTCTCAGGTGCGCGCGCGTGGCATGCACCGGCATGCGGGCGATAACAAAAGAGACTCAGCGTGCAGGCAAGTACTTGATGGGGTCGACCGGCTTGCCCTGACGGCGGATCTCAAAGTGCAACTTCACGCGGTCTGCGTCGCTGTTGCCCATTTCTGCGATTTTCTGGCCCCTGCGCACGGACTGGTCTTCTTTGACCAGCAGGTTCTGGTTGTGGGCATAGGCGGTCAGGTAGGTGTTGTTGTGCTTCAAGATGACCAAGTTGCCGTAACCACGCAGACCGGCTCCCGCATACACCACGCGGCCGTCGGCCGAGGCCAGCACGGGCTCGCCGGCATTGCCTGCAATGTCGATGCCTTTGTTTTTGACTTCATCAAAGCCGGCAATGGGCGTGCCCTGGGCGGGCCACAACCAGGCGATTTCTTCTTCACCGCCGGCTGCGGCCGGGGCTTGGGCTTGACTGACAGGGTTTGGTGCCGGGCTGGCTGCAGCGGGCTTGGCTGCGGCTTGGCCTTGTGCAGGCAGGGGGGTGGTGACTGCTGTAGCCGGCGCGTTGGCAACCGGGCGCGTCACCGCCACATCACTGGCTGCCGGCGGCGAGACGCGCAAAACCTGACCGACTTCAATCTGGTTCGGGTTGTCGATGTTGTTCCAGCGGGTGATATCACGCCAGTTTTGACCTGAATCCAAACCAATGCGAATCAGCGTGTCGCCGGGTTTGACGGTGTAGAAACCCGGCTTGCCATCATTTTCTGCGCCAGGCAATGCCGCAATTGGGCGCGCAGGCAGCGTGGGCGTGCGGGGTGCAGAAGGTGAGGCTGATGTAGAGGGCGTAGAAGCGCGCGCGGTACCTCGGTTTTCAACAGGCGCACTGTTCAAAGAGCGCGATGAGCAGGCGGCCAGCATGCAAAGCACCAGCGAAAGAGACAGCACCCAAAGGGTGCGCAGCGCAGTGGGCTTGCTTTGAAGGGCGGGATGGTTCATCGGTTCGTGTCCTCAATCTTCAAGGCCCGCATGGGCACGGTAAAAGCGGCTGTCAGTCAGTGCCTGATTTTAGGGGCACAAAATGAACGGCTTCCAAGACAGTCTGACGCACGCCCTGCGCTGACTTGTCAATCACCACCAAGGCCTGCTGCCCGTTGGCGGTTTGTATAGGCGCCACCAAGCGCCCACCCACGGCAAGTTGCTCAATCCAGGCCTGCGGAATGGCTTCACCGCCGGCAGCCGCAATGATGGCGGCATAGGGCGCACCCTTGGCAAAACCCGCCATGCCGTCGCCAAACAGCAGGTGCACATTGGGCAGCCGGAAGTAACGCAGGTTTTCACGCGCCTTCTCATGCAAGCCGCGCAAGCGCTCAATGCTGTAGACCTCAACGGCCAGGTGGCTGAGCACAGCCGCCTGGTAGCCGCAGCCGGTGCCGACCTCCAGCACGCGGCCCAGCCGACCGCTGCGGCCTTCACGCAATAACTCGAGCATGCGCGCCACCACATTGGGCTTGGAGATGGTTTGCCCCAGGCCGATCGGCAAGCTGGTGTCTTCATAAGCCTGGTTGGCCAGCGCGGTGTCTACAAAGCGATGCCGCTCCACCAGGCCCATGGCCGCCAGCACCTCGGTGTCTTGCAAGCCTTGCTTGGCCAGTTTGTCCACCATGCGGCTGCGAACGGTTTGAGAGTCCAGCCCGACACCTGAAGGCAGCGGCTTTTGCAAGCCCACCTGGGTGTTGCTGGCTTGGATGACGTTGGTCTGCGCAGACCGGGCTGGAGTGATGCTCTTGATGGCAGTCGGTACGCCCGAGTTGGGTGCCAGCTTGACCGGAAAGCCCGGGCGCTTGGCGCGAGGGCCTTCGCTCATGACTTGGCTTGCGACAGACGGGCGGCGGTCTGCGTCCAAAAAGGCAAGCGCTCATGGTCCGTCAAGTCCACCTGCAGCGGCGTGATGGCCATGAACCCCTGCTGCGCCGCATGGAAGTCGGTGCCCTCACCTTCATCCTTGGCCGGGCCGGCACTGCCTATCCAATACATGGTTTCGCCGCGCGGGCTGGTCTGGGTGATGACGCGTTCAGCGGCATGCCGGCGCCCCAGACGTGCGACTTTCACGCCCTTGATCTGCTCATCCGGCAGGTTTGGAATGTTCACATTGAGCAACCAGGGTGCTTGCGCGGGCCTTTGCCCCTCATGCAGCAACTCCATGGAAGCCGCCAGTTGCATCACCAGCTCACTGGCACGACGGGCTGCCACCTCAATGTGCGCCCAGCCTTTTTCGGTTTGCGAGAAAGCCAAAGCAGGGATGCCGAAGAGATAACCCTCCATGGCCGCGCCCACCGTGCCGGAGTAAATCGTGTCGTCGCCCATGTTGGCGCCGTTGTTGATACCCGAAACCACCAGGTCAGGCCGGTAACCGAGCAAGCCGGTCAGCGCGATGTGCACACAGTCCGCAGGCGTGCCATTGACGAAACGAAAGCCGTTGGCAGCGGTATGCACGTACAAGGGGGAATGCAGGGTCAGCGCATTGCTTTTGGCGCTGTTGTTTATCTCAGGGGCCACAACCTCCACATCTGCAACCGTTTTGAGGGCTTCATACAGGGCTACGATGCCCGGGGCCTGGTAGCCGTCGTCGTTGCAAATGAGAATTTTCATGACTGAATTCTACGGGCTACAGTCCTGCGAGCACTCACAGACTGCGCTGGAACAGGCAAAAAAAAGCCCCTCGAAAGGGGCTTTTTTGAAAGGAAAAAGAAGGATTACTTCTTCTTTTCGTCTTTCTTGGCGCAAGCCTTGTCTTTTTCGTTTTCTTTCTTGGAGCAATCAACTTTGTTGTCCACTTTGTCGCCAGCAGGGCTGCTGGCAAACGATGGAGCGCTAACCAGCATGAATGCGGAAACGATGGCAGTGAGAATGTATTTCATGGTGCTACTTTCGAATTGAATGTATGTAAACAAAACGTAGGGAATCAGCGCTTAACTCAAACCCCGGCGGATAGCTTACTGGAATCCACGACTTTTCAAATTTTTAAAACGAATTTGCGTTTCAAAGAAACGACATTTTTTGTCAGGGTTTTCACCAGTTTTCCTTTTGTCGCCGGTACTTTGAGCCTGACCGGCCCGGCTGCGGCAAAGTTTTGAGCTCGGCTTGCAGGACATGAACGCCGCCATTGCCAATGAGCCGGCACGCCCTGAATTCCGGTCCAAGCGCTTTACCTTGCAACTGCTGCAAGCCGATGTGACGGGAGTCCGTTAAAGGCTGCGCTTGAACAGGCAAAAAAAAGCCCCTCGAAAGGGGCTTTTTTGAAAGGAAAAAGAAGGATTACTTCTTCTTTTCGTCTTTCTTGGCGCAAGCCTTGTCGTTGGCGTTTTCTTTCTTGGAGCAATCAACTTTCTTGTCGTCCATTTTGCCGCCAGCATGGCTGCCAGCAAACGATGGAGCGCTAACCAGCATGAATGCGGAAACGATGGCAGTGAGAAT
>JBIKHX010000393.1:0-2588 GCA_044361945.1 Polaromonas sp.
TACGGCGACAAGTGCGCAGGGCCAAACCATATTTTGCCGACCCGTGGTGCTGCGCGTTACTCCGGTGGCCTGAGTGTCGGCAAGTTCATCAAAACAGTTACGTACCAGCGCTTGACGCGTGGAGCCAGCCGTGAAGTGGGCCAGGTGGCGGCCAGAATTTCGCGCCTCGAAGGTATGGAAGGCCATGCACGTACAGGCGATATACGGTTGAAAAAATACTACCCGCATGAGTCATTCGAATTGGGCACGCTGGCTGGCCATGAACATTAATGCGGCAATGTCTGAAAATTTGATCTCCCCCATGCCCACGCCATCGCCGCGTACGCCAGACGGTTTGTGGTTTGGTAAAGACTTGAGCACCTCCGAGCCGATTTCTGAGGAGGCGATTGAGCGCGCGGTGGTGTTGATGCGTTCAGGCCGGCTGCACCGCTATGGCGAGCAGGGCTCAGGCTACCCGGACCCTTCACTTTTGGAGCAAGACTACGCCTCATACGTCGGCAGCAAGTACTGCGTCGCGGTCAGCTCGTGCGGAGCGGCGATGTTCATTGCGCTCAAGGCGCTTGGCGTGAAGGCGGGCGACAAGGTGTTGACAAGTACCTTCACGTTATCGCCGGTACCCGGCGCGATTGCCCATGCGGGTGCTGAAGCGGTATTGGTTGAAACCAGTGCTAACTACATGACTGATTTGGCTGACTTAGAACACAAAGCAGTCAGCAGCGGTGCGAAGGTATTTTTGCTTTCGCACATGCGCGGCCACATTGCAGACCTGCAAGCGGTGCGAATGATTTGCGATAAGCATAGCATCGCCCTGGTTGAAGACTGCGCCCACACCATGGGCGCAAAGTGGGACGGAAAATTAACCGGCACCTGGGGGAAGGTCGGTTGCTACAGTGCTCAAACCTACAAGCACATTAATTCGGGCGAGGGTGGTTTGTTAGTGACAGATGACGACGATGTGGCCGCCCAAGCCATTTTGATGTCGGGCTGCTACATGATGTACGACCAGCATATTTTGAAGCCTGCTGAGGAAGTATTTGAGCGCTGGAAGTACGTCACACCCAACTTCAGTATGCGCATGTCGAATTTGGCCGCCGCTTTGTTGCGCCCGCAAATTGGCGAATTGGCTGACCGCGGTCGACGCTGGAATCATATTTACAGCACGCTGGAGCGCGAGCTAAGCAAAGCTGCACACTTGTCCGTTCCCGTGCGCGATCCTAAAGAAGAATTTATCGCCAGCTCGATTCAGTTTACGCTCGATTTAAATTCGAAGCAGATGCAGCGGTTCCTCAAAGAATGTAGTTTGCGTGGTTTGCATATTAAATGGTTTGGTACGCCAACGCCGGTCGCTTTCACCAGCAATTACGCGCATTGGCATTACCTTACGAGCAAGCCCGACGTTCCAAAATCAATGGACGTATTAAACCAGCTGCTGGACTTGCGCACGCCGCTCTCATTGACGGATGACGACTGCGTGTTGATTGGCCGCATCGTCGCAGCGGCAAGCTTTATTGCCGCCACAAATTAATTCTCTTTATTTTTCACTCAGGCCCAAAAGAAAGCACCCATGAAACTCACCAACTTTCCGCGCGTCCGCATTACTCACAGCCCTACACCACTTGAGTTCATGCCCCGCATGACTGAAACCTTGGGCGGTCCGAACCTTTACATCAAGCGCGACGACTGCACCGGCCTGGGTTCAGGCGGCAACAAAACCCGTAAGCTCGAATTTCTAATGGCCGATGCGGTAAAACACGGTGCAGACACCATCATCACGCAGGGTGCCACCCAGTCCAACCACGCGCGCCAGACCGTCGCCATTGCCGCCAAGATGGGCATGAAGTGCGAGATCTTGCTGGAGGACCGCACCGGCTCAAAAGTTGAAAACTACAAGCAGTCAGGCAACGTTTTTTTGGACCACTTGTACGGCGCGAATGTTCAGGAAGTTCCCGGCGGTACCGACATGAACGCAGCCATGGCCAAGCTGGCCGACGAGCTGCGCGCCAAAGGCCAAAAGCCGTACATCATTCCCGGTGGTGGCTCCAATCCAATCGGTGCGCTGGGCTATGTTGTGTGTGCGCTGGAGCAGTTCAATAGCCTCGGGCTTAATGTGAGCTGTGTCACCCACGCGACCGGCAGTGCAGGTACGCAAGCGGGTCTGGTTGTCGGTCTCGAAGGTACACGCAGCCAGATTCCGGTCTTGGGCATCGGCGTGCGCGCAGCCAAAGAGGCCCAAGAAACTAACGTCTATAACCTGGCCGTTAAAACGGCTGAACTGTTAGGCGTGCCCGGCAGCGTAAGCCGCGAAAGCGTCATGGCCAACTGCGACTATGTAGGGGGCGGCTACGGCGTACCGACACCTGGCATGATTGAAGCTGTGACCATGATGGCGCGTCTGGAGGGCATTTTGCTTGACCCGGTGTATTCAGGAAAAGGCATGGCGGGCCTGATTGACTTGTGCCGTCAAGGGAATTTCAAAAAGGGGGAGAACGTAGTGTTCTTGCATACCGGCGGCTCGGTTGGGCTCTACGGCTACATGGATGCTTTCAGTGGCTTGAAGCCTCTCTAAAGACGGTTTTTAATGACCGTGC
>JBIKHX010000394.1:0-2587 GCA_044361945.1 Polaromonas sp.
GCAGCATTTTGGCGTGTGTCTTGAGACCCACAATGCCGTAGACCACCTGCGCTCCGATCGACTCCAGCATCTCGGCCCAATTGATGTTGGCTTCTTCGTCAAAGCGGGCCTTGAGCTCCACCACCACAGTGACTTCTTTGCCGCGTCTGACAGCCTCGCGCAGCAAAACCATCAGTTCAGAGTCAGTACCGGTACGGTAAATCGTCTGCTTGATGGCCAGTACCTGCGGGTCATTGACAGCCTCGCGCAAAAATGCCAAAACGCCATCAAAGCTTTCAAAGGGCTGGTGAATACAGACATCACCATCTTTGAGCTTTTTGAAAATAGATTCACCCTGTTTAAGCTGCTGCGGGTAGGAAGCTTTGAACGGGGGGAACAACAGCGCAGGGTCATTAACCAGGTCTACCAATTGTGTAAGCCGGACCAAGTTGACAGGGCCGGGGACTCTGTACAGCGCCTCGGCAGGTAGATCAAACTGCTCAAGTAAAAATTGAGACAAGTACTCAGAACAACCGGCAGAAACCTCCAGCCTGAGGGCTTGTCCGTAGTTTCGCTGTTCGAGGCCGGCACGCAAGGCTGTGCGCAGGTTCAAAACATCTTCCTCGTCCACCGCAAGATCAGAGTGCCGGGTCACCCGGAACTGTGAGAAATGCTGCACATCACGCCCAGGAAAAAGATCAGCCAGGTGAGAACGAATCACGCTGGTCAAAGCGACAAACTGTAATTTTCCTTTGCCACCGATGTCAGGGATTTGAATGATGCGCGGCAATACGCGGGGCACCTTGACAATCGCAATTTCGTTTTCACGCCCAAAAGCATCTTTGCCACCCAGCCGAACAATAAAGTTGAGCGATTTGTTGGCAACCATCGGGAAAGGATGCGAAGGATCCAGGCCGACTGGAATCAACAGTGGCCGAACTTCACGCAAAAAATAAGCTTTTACCCACCGCTTTTGAGCTGAATTACGCTCACTGTGCGACAGCAAATGAATGCCCTGCCGGGCAAACTCCGGCAACAACACTTCGTTGTACAGGCGGTATTGCTGCTCTACGATGCTATGCGCGGCCTCAGACAAAGCGGCATAGGCAGCTTGCGCTTCTGAAGAATTCCCCCCCTTCAACCTCAGCGCAGACAAATGCGGCTCAGCGCGGACTTCAAAAAACTCATCCAGATTCGAAGAAACAATGCACAAAAACCGCAAGCGCTCCAGTAAGGGCGTCTGAGTTTGTGTAGCCAAGTCCAGGACGCGCTCGTTGAACGCCAGAATGCTGACGTCACGGTTGAGAAAATTCAGCCGCGATGAACCAGCTGCAGAAATCGGCGCCGTCATTTCGTTTGGATTGGACATAGGTGAAAAACAATTCAAACAGGGTGTTATCGAGGTCCGACGTTCAATCAGAATGAGTCAAAGACACTTTCATTGTGGAATCTATTTATGACAAATAAATGACAGTTTGGTGAAATATGGGTATCAACCGGCAGCGGCGTCAAAACGCTTGCGGTAACGCGGTGGCAAATCAGCGATACGCATCATCATGGGCAAATCAGCTGAGTTGAAATCCGGATCCCAGGCCGGTGCACCCAACACCTTGGCCCCCAAGCGCAAGTAGCCCTTGATCAAAGCCGGCGGCTCAACGTCCAGGGAGTCATCCAACCGGTCTACCGGCAAAGCCAGACGCGGCGTGACATGCCAGTCAATACCAGCCAGATGCGTTTGGCGCAACTGGCGCCAGATGCTGGCCGCGGCATGACCAGTGGAGGTGCCGCCGTATTGCATGGGGATGCTGGCGCAACCGATCATGGTGTCGAGCTGGTTGCGCGACATGAACTGCGCCAGTGCGCCCCACAAGGCCAGAATCACCGCACCCTGCCGGTGATCAGCGTGCACACAACTGCGGCCCAACTCCACCATGCGTGAGCGCAATGAGCGCAGGCGCGTGAGGTCAAACTCCATGTCACTGTAGGTACCACCGGCCCGACGTGCCTGGGTGGGCGTCAAGGCGCGATAAGTACCGATGACCTCCTGCGTTGCCTGGTCACGCACCAAGAGATGCTCGCAATAGTCGTCAAACAGGTCCACATCATGCCCCGGCACCTTGGTGTCCAGCCGGGCACCCATTTCGACGGCAAAGACCTGGTAGCGCAAACGTTGCGCTGCACGAACTTCATCTAGGTTGCGTGCCCAGCTCACTTGAATAGAAGATACAGCGGCTGGAGCCAGAGGCACCGGACGCACCAATTGCACGCTGCGGTCCAACAATCCCCGCGGCAAGGCAATCGGCGAGAGGGAAAAAGTCGGGCTGGGCAATTCTTTCATTTGAAATTCCTAGAAATAGATCAGTCGCTGAATAATTACTTTTAAATTAGCCTTGATGGCCATCCGGCGGGCGTTGGATGCCGGCGTTCAGGCCCTCCAACCAGGGTCGGGTACCGGCCACAAAACGCAGCCCACCGGGGCTGTTGGCCATGGACTGGGCGGTACAACGCAAAATCTTCAAAAGCACCTGGTCTGGACGAAGCCGTTGCGGCAGCGGCTGCTCTTGCTGGGGTGATAAACCTGTGCTGTTTTGCTCGTCCTGCATATGTG
>JBIKHX010000395.1:0-2585 GCA_044361945.1 Polaromonas sp.
CGCCTGAATGTCTTGCTTGAGGGCTTTGAGACCGCGCAGGTCTTTGATAGCGGGCTTGCTGGCTGACTTGATGGCGGGCTTGTTGACGGACTTTTTGGCAGGCGTTGGCATGCCCGAACTTTAGACTAAACCCAGCTCCGCCATCGACACCGCTTGCGACGCCGTCACCACAAAATGGTCAAGCACCCGCACATCCACCAGCGCCAGGGCGGCTTTGAGGGTGTGCGTCAAGGCCTCGTCAGCGCGTGAGGGCTGGGCCGTGCCGCTGGGGTGGTTGTGGGCCAGAACCACGCTGCTTGCGTTCAATGTGAGCGCCTGCTTCACCACTTCGCGCGGGTAGACGCTGGTTTGCGTCAGGGTGCCGCGAAACATCTCCTCCAGGGCGATCAAACGGTGCTGACTGTCTAAAAAAAGCACCGCAAAAACTTCATGATGCAGCCCGCCCAGTTGCAGTTGCAGGTAGTCGCGCACAGCTTGCGGCGTGTTGAACAAGGGCTTTTGCGTCAGCTGCTGGGCCAGCGCCCGGCGCGCGAGTTCCAGCACCGCCACCAGTTCGGCCCGTTTGGCCGGCCCCAGGCCCTTGACGGTCTTGAGCGCCTCAGCCGGCGTGTGCAGCAGGCCGGCCACACCGCCAAATCGGTTTACCAACTCTTGCGCCAGTTGCAAGACGTTTTTGCCCTGAATGCCACTGCGCAGCAGCAAGGCCAGCAATTCGGCGTCGCTCAGCGCCGCCGGGCCACGGCTGAGCAGCTTTTCACGCGGGCGGGCTTCTTGGGGCAGGTCTTTGAGCAGCATGCCTAAAGCTTAGCCAAAGGGGGCGCCGGGGCGGGTGAACTTTGTCCGGCGCCGGTCAAAGACCGGACGGGGTGGCGATCCGGCGGCGCTTCTTACAATGGCGTTTTGCCCGTAATGAAAGCTTGCATGTTGTCTGCCCCGCTCGAGTCTTTGCCGCGTGTGACCCCGGGGTCTTTTTTGACTTTGCACTACCGCATGGCGGCTGCCGCCGTCAACGGACAGCCCGGCGCTGACATCATCAATACCTTTGAAGGCAAGCCCGCTACCCTGAGCCTGGGCAGCGGCCAGTTGTCACCGGCGCTTGAGCAGCGCCTGCTGGGCCTGAGCGAGGGCGCGCGCGTCACCTTTGAGGTGCCTGCCGGCGAGGCTTTTGGCGAGCGTAACCCTGAGTTGGTCCAATGGGTGGGCCGCAAACTGCTCAACGAGCTGGGTGACCCTGACGAGCGCTACCATGCAGGCGACGTGGTGCAGTTCCCCACCCCCGACGGCATGGGCCAGTACGCCGGCGCCGTGCAGCAGGTCAAGGCGGATGGGACGGCTGTACAGTTTGACTTCAACCACCCGCTGGCCGGTCAGGCCGTGGTGTTTGAGGTGCATGTGATTGGAGTAATTTGACAAATGAGCATCAAGCCTGAAGCGGGTCACCCGCAAGAAATCCTGCTGGCCGAGCCGCGCGGTTTTTGCGCCGGCGTGGACCGGGCCATCGAAATCGTCGAGCGCGCCATCATCAAGTTCGGCGCGCCCATCTACGTGCGCCACGAGATCGTGCACAACACCTATGTCGTCAATGACCTCAAGGACAAGGGCGCCATCTTCATTGAAGAGCTGCGCGATGTGCCGCCCGGCGCTACGCTGGTGTTCAGCGCGCATGGCGTGAGCCTTGCTGTGCAGGAAGAAGCGCGCCAGCGCGGGTTTCAGATTTTTGACGCCACCTGCCCGTTGGTCTCTAAAGTGCATGTCGAAGTGGCCAAACTCCACAAAGAAGGCTACGAGTTCATCATGATCGGCCACAAGGGCCACCCGGAAGTCGAGGGCACCATGGGCCAGCTCGACAGCGGCATTCACCTGGTGGAAGACGTGGCCGACGTGGCGCGCATCCAGCCGGCCCAGACCGCACTGCTGGCGGTGGTCACGCAGACCACGCTCAGCGTGGACGATGCCGCCGAGATCAGCGCGGCAGTCAAAGCACGCTTTCCGCAGGTGCGCGAGCCCAAGCAGCAAGACATTTGCTACGCCACGCAAAACCGCCAGGACGCCGTCAAGGTGATGAGCCCGCAGGTGGATTTGCTGATCGTGGTCGGCAGCCCGACCAGCTCCAACAGCAACCGCCTGCGCGAACTCGCTGCCAAGCTGGGCACCGAAGCCTACATGGTGGACGACGCCAGCGAGCTCCAGGAAAGCTGGTTTGAGGGTCGCAACCGCGTAGGCTTGACGGCCGGCGCATCAGCGCCTGAGGTGCTGGTCAAGGCGGTGATAGACCGCATCCGCGCGCTGGGTGCGGTGTCCGTGCGCAAGATGGACGGCATCGAAGAAACCATCAAGTTCCCGCTGCCCAAGGGCTTGCGCATGAACAGCGAACAGACGCTGGAAGCCGACGGCAGCCGCCGGCACGAATCCGGCCACTGAGGCAGGGGGCCAAGCCCTTAAAATCCCAGCATGCTTGACATCAACCTCCTCCGCAAAGACCTGCCCTCGGCCATCGCCCGCCTGGAAACCCGCAAACGCCCGCAGGCGTTTTTGAATGTCGAGGCCTTCCAGGCGCTCGAAGCCGAACGCAAGACCTGCCAGAT
>JBIKHX010000396.1:0-2583 GCA_044361945.1 Polaromonas sp.
CGGCAGTCCTCGCAGTGCGCTTTGGTAATTGGCGAGCGGCACCTGAGCCTGTGGGCTGGCAGCCTGCAGGGCTGGCTGAGGATTCGCGCGTGGATAGGCAGCTTGTTGCGCATGGGCGGCTGGGCTGTTCAAGAGCAGCACCAGCAGGCCCACAGCCTTCGCGAGGGTCAAGGTTTTTATCAGACGGTTCAAGTTCAACTCCTGAAAGCGCACGCTCTGAAAAAGCATGCCGATGAGCGGTCAAGGCAGCAGCCATGGGTTCTTGGGCGAGCATGGGCTAGCGTGCGCGAGCACGTCAGCGGGCTTGTCGAAGGATTGCTGCCAGCTGGTAGAGGCCCAGTTTGGGCCTGGCCTTCAGGAAATGGGCGGTTTTTGGTCGCGCGCTGCGGGAGCGCTTGCGAATGCAGGGCTCAATGCCTGCGGCCGGGCGTTGGACGCCGGCAATGGCTGCAGGTCAGCCCGAGAAAAAGCCAAGCCCATGGCGTTACAGCTTTGGCAGGCCGAGCAGGCGTCACAGTCAGCATGAGCCGCCGCTTTGACGTCGTTCGCCGCAGGGCTGGCCTTGTCGGCCGTCGTGCCGTGACCCAGACAGTCAGACAGATGTGCCGCTGAGGCATGTGTGCCGGGCTGATGCGCCTGCGTTGTGGTGTGATGAGGCTCTGCCGCCATGGCCACGCCCGCGCCGCTGCCCAAAGGCAACAAAAGCACGAGAAGTATCATCACAAAAAAACGCATGAAAGTAATCATAACGCAGGCTTTATAGCCTGGGCTTGCAAAGTTTGACTGGCCTTGTCTAGCCACAACTGGACGCTGTCAAGCAGATCATGGCGGCTGAATGAGCAGCTTTCATCGGTAAACAGCGCGCTGGATTCAAGCCGGTTGAGCAACTGCATCAAGACCTCCTGAAAGCGCTCAGGCAGGGCGGCTAGCAGCACCTGCTGAGCTTGCGCCAGTTCAGCAAAGAGGGCTGCTCCCAATGTTTCACCCCTCAGCTGGGCTAAGGCATCTTGCAGAGTTTGCAGCTGGGCCAAGACCTGACTGCTATCAGCATTTGCCTCGGATGCGATGTTGTTCATTGTTTGTCCAGTGCGTTTGGCTCAGGCGGATGCTTGAGGCTTGTGCGTAGGCATTTTGTCAAAAAGCAGGGTCAAAAATGCGAGCGCTGCAAAAGGTACACCCACCCAGGCCAGCCGGCTTAACCCCAGGGTGCCTAGCAAAGCGCCACTCATCATGCTGCCCAGCGCCGCACCCACAAAAAGCATGGAGCCATTCAAGCTCAGCAGCAGCGGCGCTTGCGTTGGCGACAGACCGGCGAGGCGGCTTTGCTGCGGGGCTATCATGCCAAAGCCTGCAACGCCCCAGATCACCATGGCCGCGACGGTCAGTGCCATGTGGCCCTGCGTCAGCGGCAGCAAGCACATCATCAAGAACAGCACCAATAACTGTAGCTTCAAAGAGCGCAGCGGACCAAAGCGGTCGTTCGCCCATCCACCGACCAACGTGCCCACGATGCCCGAAAAGCCGTAGGCTGCCAGGCTGAGCGAGAGTTGGGTTGTGCTCATGGGGTTAAGCGCTTCCAGCACAGGGCCTATGTAGGCGAACACACTGAAGATGGCCACGAAGTAGAGCAAGGTGCGAAGCCAGACACGCAACACCGCAGGTTGCAAAGCCGCAGCCTTGAAGCCGACAAAGCCGTTGCCTGCACTGGCCATGTTGGCCGGCACGATCCAGCTTGTCGCCACCAGCGCGCCCAGACTGGCTCCTGCAGACAGCCAGACGGGTACACGCCAGCCGTATTCAAAACCCAACCAGGCGCCTACCGGCACGCCTACCGCGTAGCTGATGCTGATGCCCAAGAAAGCGATGGACAGCGCCTTACCGCGCTGGGCCGGTACGACCATGCTCACTGTGAGTGCCGATGCAGCTGCCGTGAACATGGCGCCAGCCCCCATCAGCACCCGGCCCAGCAACAGCAGCGGCAGATTGGGCGCCAGCGCGCACGCCACGCAGCCGGCTGTGAACAGACTCAGCGCCAGTTGAATGGCGCGCCTGCGTGGCCATTGGGCTGTCAGCACGATCAACATCGGCGCCAGCAAGGCGGTGGCCAGCGCATAAGCGGTCATGGCCTGACCGGCAGCCGCCACGCTGATGCCAAGCGAAGTGCTCATGGGTTGCAAGATCCCGCCCAGCACAAAAGCGCCGCTGCCAATAACCAGGTTGCAGAGCGCAAAGAAATAAAGTATGGGGGGCATGAAAGGTGTCAGGGTAATCAAAAGCCGCACCGTTCAGCAAGCGTCAAATCATGACTTGAGCGGGTGGGTGACGCATCTTAGCTGCGACTGAGCGTCGGCCGGTTTTGTCAGCCCGCACGCGGAGCGCTCAAACGGCGCGGCGTGATTTCCACCGAGTCACTGCCGGTGCTCATCCACACGGTGCCGTCTTGCACCGTTACTTGCAGTTGCATGGTGCGGTTGGCCAGTTTGGCTAGCGCCTGGCTTTCGGCTGCGTCAATTTGCCAGACCACCAGGTTGGCCGCCCGCGTGAGTTTGGTTTCAATCGCTTTCCACCAGACCGGCGTGCTGC